>JBDLRR010000405.1:0-21482 GCA_039799985.1 Pseudomonadota bacterium
TCATCCAGAGCATCGGAGCGAACGATCACCTGGCCATCGGTCTGTAATTTCTTTTTGGCATCCTCAGCCAGTTTTAGCAGAGATTTGAAGCCTGCAGTGCCCGGTTTGATGCGTCGTGCCGCCAACGGAGGGACGACGTGGGTCAACAGGTGTTCGGCAAGCGCGTGATCGAGATCATCCCCGCCAAGCATGACGTCGCCCTCACTGGCGAGGACGTTGAATACAAGTCCGTCACGCTCAACGACACTCACGTCGAAGGTTCCTCCACCAAGGTCATAGACAACCAGCGTTTCCTTCTCCAAATGACGCACATCGGGAAGCATGCTGTAGGCCAAGGCCGCGGCGGTGGGTTCATTTACTATGCGCAGGACGTTGATGTTTGCAGATTCGGCAGCTGCAATTGTTGCAGAACGGGCAGCGTCGTCAAAATGCGCAGGAACCGTGACCACTGCCCAAAGCCCACCATGGCTGGAAATCTCTTCCTGCAACCGCTCGTGTCCAGCCAGATATTTGAGTACCGAAGAAGCGGCTTGCTCTGGGGAATACGTCTTTCCATTGGATGTAAAATTGAGATCGGGCTGTCCCATTTGCCTCTTTGTGCTGCGAATAATTTCAGAAACGTCACCCCCTGTGAGACGCAATGCATCTCGACCAATCGTCTCGGACCCGGTGGTTGGATCCCAGTGGACGATAGAAGGAACCAACGAGGCGTCTTCCGAGTATTTTAGGGTCGACGGCTGATCGAGCTGCTCGTCGAAGAACGAAACCACGGAATTGGTGGTTCCAAGATCGATTCCCACAGCCTTGACTCCAACGGGAGGACGCTTGATTCCTCGAGTCGATTGAGCTGACAATGACTGTGATTGTCGTGTACCTTGGGATCGGGGTTTGAACGGAACAACCGTCATTCTGGTTACACTCCGATGAATTGATGCAGCGAGTTGCGAATCACGAACGCAGTTTATAGCTTTGGTGAAATGAGAACACAATGAAGCAGCCCGATTTCCGCTCACATTCAACAACCACACATTCCGTCGAAATTGGCGACGAAAAATACATGAGTATGTCTCTCAGATTGATCATGCCGGGAGATTTGAATGCAGCTGGACGACTTTTCGGCGGCCGGCTTATGGAATGGGTCGACGAAATTGCGGCTTTATACTGCATGTCTCAACTGGCCCGGAAACAAATCGTCACTAAAAAGATATCTGAAGTCATCTTCAACGAGCCCGCAGACCTGCGAGATGTCCTAGAATTTTTTTGTCGCATCAAAAACGTAGGAAGGACGTCGGTCACTATCGAATGTCTTGTGATGACAAAAATTCTTTCACCAGCAGACAGAGTCAAGTTGATTGTTGCCTGTGATTTGGTCTTCGTTTCCATTGACGAGCAAGGCAGACCCGAGCCACACGGTTACGTTCAGGGGAGCACCGAGGGATGAAAATTTACGCTGTTCGGCACGGCCAGACCGACTTCAACGCCGAAAAACGTTTTCAAGGCCAGTCAGATGTTCCGCTGAATACTGTCGGGGAAGACCAAGCCAGGCGATCGGGGTTGGTGCTGAGTCAACTGGTTGCCAATTCCGCCTCAAAAACCGGGGTGAAGATCATTTCAAGCGACCTGAAACGAACCAGGCAAACAACCCAAATAATTTCAGATGAGCTGCAGAAGTCCATCGACGGTGTATCCATTCAGACAGCTTTTGACGAGCGCCTGAGGGAATTTCATTGCGGCCTTTTCGAGAACATGACCTACGACGAATTCGTTCTCAAGAACCCAGAAATTGCATCGGAATACATGAGAAAATTCGACGATGACGTCTATGCAACAAAGTATCCCGGAGCTGGAGGCGAATCCAGACTCGACGTGATGCACCGTGTTGGCCGGGTATTGCTCGAGTCAGCTACGAACTCTTTGGAAGAAACCCTGATCTGGGTCGTTCATGGAGGAGTCATCGACGTCCTGCTTGAACTTGCTCATATCCAGGACTGCTCGAATTCGCCCTCCCGAATCGCGGCTGGAAACGGAGACATTCTGGTGCTGCAGGTGGAGCAATTGGCAAAACCAAAATTGGCCCGCAGCATCGAACTTGGTCATTCCAAGGTGTGGCGACTGGAACGCCATTATCGCATTGGCGACACCCGCGCCGCCAAGGTTGTTCGCTGAAGCGATTGATTCAGCTCAATATCGACCGATCCTCTCGATAATCGCATCTTCGATATTCCTGAACTGCAGTGGCATTGGAACCCTTGTCACACCATCAATTTCGCGAGTTGAAATCGGCTGATACGAATCCAGAAATTTCATAGCATCTCGTGGAGAATTCTCATTCGTCTGTAAAAATCCGCTGGTTGGAACGAATTCAGCCGTTCCGTCGATGGGCAGATTGAAGACAACAGGCCGAACCTGAATTTCAGCCTCTTCGAATCCACCCAGAAGCAATCTGTTTCCTGGGATTTGCAAAGCAATCTTCAGGCCGTCTGGCTTTGACGAAAAGATTTTGCGCGACCATTGAACTTCGCCTTGATGCCCAACTGAGCAAAGCCATCCGTCGTCATTGGAGGTCACGTCGACAGCCTGATTGTTCCAGGTTCCAGCAATCAGATATCCCTCGGAATACTGACTCACCGAATTGGGGTGAACGGTGGTGCCGATTGCGGTCACCATGGTGAGTCCACCATCCAGGTTCATGCCAACAAGCCATGGTTTATGAACGACACCTGTGCCTGAAACTTCTTCTTGATAGCCAAGAATCACGAATTGGGATTTGCCTCTGCTTGCCTCGCTGATGGAAACAATCGAACCATTGGCAATCCGCTTTGAAAAAAAAGCCTGGCCATTTGGTTCGAGCATTGCAACCCACCCCACTCTTTGTGCTTGTGACTCGACTCCATTGACCGCTACCTCATCGGAAATCTGACCGCCGACAGCGATACGTCCATTTGGCATCACCCGCAGTGCTCGTATTTCAAGGTCCACCAGTTCAGCAGAGTAAGTGCGCGTCCACTGATGTTGGCCGTCTTCGGAAAAACGCGAAACGAATGGCAGTCTGGATGGCCCGTGAAGGGAACTTTTCATTGTTCCTGAAATGTAAAAACTTCCATCAGACGAGTCGACATCAACTGCGATGACTTTTGGCTCGTATGGAAACTTGAATTGCCAGCTCCACAAAGTTCTGCCGGAACTGTCGGAACGTTCCAGCATCAAGCCGCTGGCGGAATCTCCGGCCAGCAACTGACCACCATCCGCGAGCGACTTCACAATCTGCCCCATCTGGATTTGCGCCTCCTCCTGTCGGGCCAACTGCACAGAACCGTTTGCTGCAAAGCGAAAAAGAGGAGTCGAGATTTCGCGGGGAAGAACCAGAGACAAACCTCCTTGCGATGCAGAATCAAAATTTATTGCGCTTCTGCTGGAGTCTGGTCCGGGCGAGGAAGTCTGCCTGAAGCGCCATGCGAAGGTTCGCGGATCACCACCAGGAATCTCTGACGGAAGGCATTTACCGCGAGCCAATTCCTTGTCGAGCCACGTCCAGCTTTCTTCGCTTAAACCCAACTTTATGCTCAACAACTGCAGATAGACTCCGAGGAACGCATTGCCGTTTGCGCGGGTTTCATAGCAATCGCTTTCGCGCAGGTGAAAGTCGGTACCCATGGCGAACTTCACGCCTGCATAGGCTCCAAGCGATTCGTACAAAGACAGGTCTGCCTTGACGCGGAAGCCAGTCTGAACCTTTGCTTTCGGGATCTGCACATAAGGGGGTACGGCAGCGCCGGAATGCTCATATTCATTGATGCGGGTGAATTCTGAATTGAACCAACGGAGTCCTGCCTGGAATGAAGATTCTCGATCGCCCGAAACAGAAATATCTCCGGTTGGAGTGAGTTGAGAAGTCAGTTCCACAAGAACCGTTGGAGTGAAAACCAAAGGAAAGCCAGCGATCGTGAGCACCATTGGGCTGTAACGAGCCTTGAAAATGGGCCACTGCTTGCTGAGCGGAATATTCAAAAAACCAGAAAGCGCAAAGCGACTCGATTCGCGGCCCTTGAGGGAAAAAGAAAATTCCTCGAGTTGGCCACCCTTGATACGCAACACAACCCGACCTTTTCTTTCCATGCTCAACGACGCATCCAGCTTCAGCTGATCTTCATGCGTCTTGCGATCGCCGTCGACATCCGACAACACAAAATCTTTGAGATTGACCGAAATTCCAGAAAACTTGGCTGCATTCTTTGAACCCGGAGCGACTTCTTCAACAGAAACATGCTCCAACAGCTGAAACTGTTCACCTGTTGAGAGTTTGTCCATTGCAATATCGGCTTCCACCCGCGCATCAGTGATCGCCTCGGTGAGTGTTGCCGGCCCGCTGGAGAGAAAAACTTCGCCCGGACCATCCTTCACGCCAACAATCTTGCGAATTGCTCCTTGTGGGGCGGCTGTAGAAGGAGGAATGACAAGCACGTCTTCCTGTGCAAATGACTGCGCGGAATATCCGGTGGAAATTCCACGCAGCGATTTTTGAATTCGAATGACTGCGCTGTCTTCTGAAAATGAGAAAGCAGCGACCTTTTCAAGTGGCACAATTCGTGCACGAGTGGATGGAATGATAAAATTTTCGGAATCATCTTTTTGATTTTCATCACCAACAAGGCTGAATTTTTTATCACCTCGTCCACATGCTGCAAAAAGAATTGTCAAACTGAAAACGGCAGTGATGCAAACCCGTCGGATTTGGAATTTCAAGAGATAAGCTCCACGTTTCAATCAATTGTCATATTTTAACAGTGTTGACTGAAATGAGCTGGCTGGACGGGTCAAATTAATGAACTGATGTGTTCTTGATAAGCTGCCCGCACGCTGCGGAAATATCGCGTCCCTTGGAAAGACGGACGGTCACCACATGACCGTTTTCACGCAGAGCATCTTTGAATTGCCAAACCCTCGCCAGGTCGGGCCTACGGAATGCAGCTCCTTCGTGTTCATTCAATGGTATCAAGTTGATTTTGACCTTCAGGCCCTGCAGCAATTGGGCAAGTGCTTGAGCGTGAAGAAGAGTGTCATTGACGTTTTTGATCAGAGTGTATTGGATCATGAAAGGTCGACCGTAGCTCGCAGATCTTCGCCTCAACAGGGCAATAACATCACCAATCGGGTGCCGTGCATTGACAGGCATGACCTTGGTCCGTTCTTCGTCGAAGGGCGAATGAAGACTCAGTGCAACACACGTCTTGGATTTCTCCAGGAGCACATCCAACTGCGGCAACAACCCCACTGTGCTGACGGTGATCTTGTTGTGGCTAATGTGAAGACCTTGGTTGTCGGTCAAAATATCGATTGCATCCAGGAGGGCATCCAAATTGTCCAGAGGTTCTCCCATACCCATGAACACCAGATTCGAAACGCGTTCAAACTGAGCCACAGGACCCTGCTGGGTGCGTCTCCAGATTTCTGCTGCGATGACTTGTCCAACAATTTCCGCCGCGGTCAGACTCCGGAGAAGCCCCATCCGACCTGTCTGACAAAATCGACAACCTTGCGCGCAGCCCACCTGGGTCGAAAGACATTGGGTGAGCCTTCCCCGTTCTGGAATCAGCACCGATTCTATTTCACGGCCATCTTCGAGCGTCATCACCAGCTTGGACGAGCCGTCCATGCCGCTGCTCTCAAAGCGGCTAACCTTGGGCAGAGAGAATGAGTAATTGTTTCTGAGAAAATCGATAGTTGCGAGATGCGATTCAGACGGAAACTGGGGAGGCCAAACCTCGGGGCGGCCCCGCGAATACAAGCCCTCAAAAACACGATTGGCACGGCTCAGAGCACTCTTGCCTCCGAAGTTTTCGGAAATCAAAGATTCCAAGTGTTTCCGGGTCAATTCCAAGACGTGCCGCTGCATCGAACCTCCTCAACCTGGCTTTTCTAGTGATGAATTCAACACTGGGTCAAGTACGATTATTGACCATCCGGCCGTCTTGGCTTCGACACCCCGGCTTGGACTTCTGGCAGGACAACGGTAAAGTCGCCCAAAAGTCCAAAAAGGAGCTCCTGACATGTTGCTGCAGGGATGTGCGCGTGGAATTGGCGTTGGTCTTGATTCAGGGATGATGTCTGCTGGTGAACTCAATCGCGAACAGGTGATCCGGGCCGGGCTGAATTTTGATCGCGTACAATCACATCAAGAGCGAATTCTTTCGGTATTGACCTCTGGAAGAGAGACAACCCTTCCCATCGTCGGAGCCTGCACAACCAGCAACGGAGCAGTAATTCCCTGGAAAACCCTGGTTCGATTTGCCGAGGGAGAGCGGCTCACAGCAGCTCAACGCCGTGCCCGTAGAGCAGCCTTCCACTATTGGTGCAGACAGCACCTGGGCACTTTTATTCCCGCAGCAGGAGCTGCCTCGCGATTTATGGCATCGCTTGAAAGATTTATTCAAGACGTCAACCAACAAGTTCCTGAAATCGGTGAATGCTGCCGGCGTTGGTATCGGCAAGAAAGTGGCGCAGAAAATATCGCAAACCGTTCGAAGCGACTCGATTCTTTGGCAGCACTGGCGGCAATGCCTTTGAACTCAGACATCAAGGTCATTCCGCAGCTGCTGGGTGACTGGAACAAAACCGACATTTTCCATGAATTCGATCTTTTGAGCCGTTCTCTTGAATTGTATTTCACAGAAGGACGCGAGAGCGAAACACTCGGCAATCCAGCGCATGTTACACACGCCCACGAGCAAGGACATGAAAATCTGCTCGACAACTCCCACTGGCGAATTCACTGGGAAAGCGAAGGCTCCTTGGGAAATCGTATTTCCGGCGACAAAAATTCACATCGTGACGTGCACTGGCTGGATGCATTGCAGAGTCAACCTCCTGCCGAGGCAAAGTCTCAGGGAAAGAGACTGCGCCGCGATTTGACTGAAAAAGAACGCTTGAGCCTGCGCTGCTACTCAGCGGCATTCACATTGATTGAACGCTACCGCGGGCACCCAAAAGCACTGGTACCAACCACCGGCGAAGGTGATTCTTTCTTGTTTCTCAAGCTGATCGAACAGATTGCACTTTTGCCAAGTTCCATCAGCGTGTACGTGGCGCCATTCCGACAAACGCCAAGTTTCAAATCAGAAATTGATTCGGGCAGGCACAAAATCATCCGTCAGGCACAAAATGTTTTTGATTTGGCCGGAACACAATTCGCTCCGGACTGGCTCAAGCCTTCGACACAAAATCATCCGGCCCAGTCGACCGTTCTTGAGCAAGGACTTGAGCTCTGCACACTGCGGTTCAATGAAGACGGCACACCGGTGATGAATGAAGATGGTTCCTATAGCTCGGTGGCAGCGGGTCATGGAGAACTCCTGAACCTGTTTCCGGATATCGCCGCCCAATGGCCGAATATTGAGTGCCTGCACATCCGCAACATCGACAACGTGATTGGCACCCAACAGGAACGACAGCAGGAATTGAGTGCGGTTGCCGAAACGTTCAGACTTTTGCGCGACACGCTGGAATTCCTGCGCGCCGAGGTTGAAGATTTTCTGCCGCATTGCCGCACCTCTGACAACAACGACAAACTCAAAAGCGCCCAGGTCGTGACAGCCCTCAAATTTCTTTCACAATTGATTCCTGGATCCGCAGAGAATCAAATTCTTCCAGCGAATGTCGAAGCGGAAGCGCGAGTGAATGGTCTGACTGTGGAAACCTTTCAGCGTGTGCTGGGCAATCTTTTCCACTGGCAACCATTGCCCGAAAAACTTTCGTTGTTTGCGAAGTGGGACTGGCTTCAACAGCAATTGTCGCGTCCTTTGAGTGTTTTTGGGGTGGTACGCAAAGAGGTTGGCGACGTCGGCGGTGGTCCTGTTTTCGCCCAACTTCCCGACGGAACGCACGTCAAAATATGTTTGGAAATGCCCCATGCATCGAAAGAAGATGCTCAGGAATACTTTGGCAACAAAGGCCGGGCAACACACTTCAACCCTGTGTTGGTGTTTTTTGAATTGCGAACCCATCAACGCAGCCACACCGCGAATCCCCGCTCGGGAAGAATTGTTCAGCCTGGTCAGCTTTTTGACGAGCATTTCTGGTTGCTCGCGCGCAAGGAATTCGTGGGCCGCAAAGTCTGTTACCATGAAACAGTGCTCTATGAATTGATCGGAAACTCTGCGCGCACGAACGTGCTGTTCGTAGAAGTTCCTCGAACTCTTTTCAGACCACACAAGACGCTTTTGGACAGTTTGGGACAGGATCGTCGCTCTTATGGATTTGATGAAACTCTTAAAGGCGAAGACTGAGCACCTGCTTGCAAAGCAAGCTTCGGGCGAATTTTCCTACTGTGAGAAAATTCTCGTCGATTTGCAGATCCAATTCGATGCATTTTTCAAGGACGTCTCGAAGTTGGACGAATTCAAGGCGCGAAATCCTCTCGAAGGTGTCAAGGCAGTCTTGGGCGAAGTGCTGGTGGAAGACGAATTTGGAGTGTTGGGCAAAAGTCCGTATCTTTTTCTGCGGATTCCCGGGTGCCCTGGATTGCTTTTGGAACCCGCCGAAGACGAAACTCTTATCCTGCTTTCGGCCACCGAGGCACGCCCCTTTCAGCGGCAATGGAACGGTGAATTGCAAAGTCAAATTGTGTTCGTTCGCAAGCCAGCTCGGCTGGCCTCGTTCAAAGTTATCGAGGCAGACGTCGTTAGAAACCTCGAATCTTCACGAACGATGATTGGCACTCAATTCTTTGAACATCTGGTTGAAACACTCATTCTGCACATCAATGGAAAATCTGCCTGACACCGACACCGGGTGTCTAATCTGTTTGCAGCTGCAAATTCAAAATTTCATAACAATTTCAGGACTTCGTGCTTGGCATGAAAGGTGCTTTGTCCGCTGCGAGGATGACCTCTTCGCGAGGCTCCTTTGGTGAGACAACTGCGCTCACCAGGGTGGCTCTTCCATGACACTCATCTCATGCGGATTTCCTATGCCTAGAGGTCGGAAGTCTGTGAGAGATGGGCACGCCAACGAGTCCCGCCTGACTTCCGGGGGTTACCGAAAAAACCTACCCCACCCAGGATGCCCCCGGAAGTTTGCCCTCCATTTTGAATCTGGAACTTCAGATCTTTTTACCGTTGAACCCGGTTTTACCACGTGCGCTTTTCACAGACATCCCGGCTTTTTGAAGCGACTTCACGAATGCCTCTGCGGGATCGGTGACGGAATATTTTTTGACGAATTCTTTTGCGTCGCGTGGATAAAGTTCTTCCTTTGATGCCAAGAGCCAAAATACTGCAGCAGCTTCCAGAGCCGCGACTCCGAGTGAGTCACCCATCCTGCGCAAGGATTCCGTTGCCAGAACCAACAGCTCACGCCCAAGCGCCTGCTCCGCAGCTGATTGATTTTCACCCGTCGCAAGCGCACTTCGACTCAAAAGACTCCAGGCCTCGGCGCGGGCATTGGGATCAACCAAAATACCTTTCCACAGCATCACTCCCGCCAGAAGATGCTCGAAGGGTTGCGCATCAAGATTTCTGATTTCAAGAAACCCGCGCAAACGGATCTCAGGAAACAAGGTTGCAAGATGAAGTTCCCAGTCCTGCAAAGTCGCTTTGCGGTCTTTGTAGCCTGTGTGAAGAAATTGCTCGAACGTCAGTTCTCCGTGCAAAGGCTGCTCTGAAACTGGCAAACCGCGCACCAGAAAAACATCTGCTTTGCGAGCCCAGCTTGCGTAGTGACACGCGACGTCCTGCGCCTGCACGATTCCTTGTGGAATTCCGGAGCGTGATTTGTCTGTCTGTTTCCAGATCTGCTGACGTTCGGATTTGAATGTCGAACGCTCGCCTGCAAAGAAAAAGGAGTTTCTCGTCAACGACTGCACTGCTGGTGTGAGTGCAAAACTCAAGCGCACCGCATCTTCCCAATCGGAGTCATCTCCAGGAACGTCAATATTGGGCTGAACTGTACCTGTGTGCCCCATCATGTCGACACCACGACCACCTGGCTCGCTTTGAAAATAACGACGCAAGATTTGGTATCGTTCTTTGGGAACGAGCAATGGCATGTCACGAAGAGCCACCGGATTGGTTCCATGGCTCAAAAAGACCACAGCATCGCCGGCAGCATCGCGTAAAGCTTCAAGACCAAAAAGAACATCTTCCACAAGCCCGAAAGTATCTGCTCGTGGTGCAGAGGAAAACTCAACTTGCCCACCGGGTTCAAGGCTGAAATTGGCTCCCGAGGGCAACGACAGCCCAACCACGACACCTGTCGCAGGATCGACCTTCAGATTCGCCCCTTCGATGGCGTCGGACATTCGTTTGAGCAATTCGCTGGGATGAAAAATCGAGCCGGGCAGGCCCAAGGGAATCAATGTATTTGCATCGTAAGCAAACATCTCCATCTCGATGCCGATGTTTGCAACGCCTGACAGACGCGACGAGGAGTAGTGCGCCAACGACGATGGTGCCGTCTGCTGTTGAACGCCCCGGATGGGTCGCTTCCACAAACCATCACAAACATTACTCTTGCCATTCCCAGCTTTGACAGCATTTGGGTTTGAAGGATTTTGCTTGAATTTGTCGGCCGCCATCACACGCCCTCCAGCCTCTGTGCATCGACCGCCTGCCTCAAAAAAATGAGGAGGTCATCGTAACATCAGGACCTTGGGCGAGAACATAAACGGATTTGACTGTTTGTCGAGGATTTCTTTGAAAACCCACGGAATTTACTCAAGGTTTGAGGTCCGAACCAGCAGCCGGAGCAGCCCCTTGATTTGCAGGCAAGGCATCCAATTGAAAGGCAAATTCGGCAATTCCTACCTGCCGCAAAGCATCCATGACCCCGACAACCGTGCTGTAAACAACACCCTTGTCAGCACTGATCATGGCGACGACCTTCTCACCCTTGGCCTTGGCCGCAGCGCCGGTCGATTTCAAACCGTCAACCGTGATGGGCTTGCCGTCGAGAAAAAGTTCGCCGTTGGTGGCCATGAGAATGTTGAAAGTGCGTTGGAGACTCAATTTCTCGGCGGTCGCTGCCTGCGGAAGCTGAATCTTGAGGCCCTTGTTGACGATGAATCCGGCCGTCACCATGAAAATCACCAAAAGAACCAAAACAACATCCACAAAAGGAGTGACGTTGATGTCGGAGATGAGATCATCATCTTTGAGATTGGAACCACCCGCCATGACGCATCACCTCAGTTTGCATTCGAACGTGATTGAAAACTCAGAACGATACGAGCAACCGTTTCGCTATTGGCCATTTTGGTTTTGACGCCGCGTGCCAAAACATTGAAGGCGATGACAGCAGGAATAGCCACCATCAAACCAACCGCCGTTGCGACCAGAGCTTCGGAAATCGAGGCCATCACCACTTCCGGACCAGAGGCATTGTTGCTCGACAATGCATGAAACGCCTGGATGATACCAATCACAGTACCGAACAAACCAATGAAGGGTGTGTTGTTGCCCAGGGTTCCCAGAAGAGTGAGCCCCTTGTCGAGCTTGGTGCGGGCAGCAATGATTGTTGCATTCATGGTGTCTTCCATGGCTCTGTGACCATCCTTGAAACGCTCAAGTCCAACTGCAGCAACGTTGGCCTCAAGCATTTTGTGCCCTGCACACCAGGCTGCGGTCTTGTCGAGAGGATCACCGGAATTGAGACGCTCTGTGAGCTCTTTGATGAAGGTTCCAAAGTCTCCGCGCATCTTCATGAAGTAAACGATTCTTTCGATGATCACGGTGAAACTCAAAACACTGCACATGACCAACAGGTACATGACCCACTCGGCACCCAACAGGGCAAACTTCAAAAACTGTTCTGTGATACCCATGTCAACCGACTCCCTTCAGTTTCCTGACTTCTGAAACTCCAAATCCTGATAAATCTGCGCCATCACCTGATCGGCATTCACCAACATTGGCAGTGCACCCGCAGACTCAGCGTCAACAACATACTCTTTGCGACGCATTCCGCACAAAACGGAACTCACACCTGGCTGCCACATCAATGTCGACAGCACGATTTGCGACAAAGGTGCCTCATCGTACCCGGGCGCGGCGATGAATTCTCGGGCGAGACGCTCCAAATCACTTGAAAGTCGCGTCCAGTTCATGAGTCCCTGCTTTTGGGTGGCGTCGCTGACCTGTGCAGGGTCAACCGTTGGACGCGTCAGACGAATCAAACCACCTTCATGCATGGCATTGAAAGGCCGATTGACGAGAACTCCAACTCCCAATTTTCTGGCCAGCGTGAGTGTGTTGTCTTGATCGTCTGCCGACTCGACAGCCATCGGATTCACTTCCACCCAATTCAACGGACACTGCACGACTTTGAATGAATTTGTTTGCGAAACCGAGCTCGCCGTATCGAACAATCTTTGCAAAGAAACAGCCGTCGGATCGTCTGACGTTGAACCGAGCGTGTTGGAACTCACGCCGTAAGCACGAATCCAACCCTTTTGAACTGCGCTCTCGAGCGCCGCAAAACAACGCCCCAATTGAGCATAAAAATCTGCGCGCGCCGAATCAACCGGCACGGAATTGTGTTCAAGTGCTTTGAGCATGTATTCGGGATTGTGAACAAGAAACACATCGATGCACTCGACCCCCAGACGCTGCCGGGAACGCTCGATCTGATCGAGAATAAACTCGGGGTCAAGACAGTACCAAAGATCAGAACCAAACTTGAAAACTGGACCGAATGGTTTGCCTTCGCGTTCACGTTGTTGGACCAGTTCCAGAGTATTGCCTTGCGCGTAACCGGCCTTTGAGACCAGAACAATTTGTTCTCTGCTGAGTGTGCCGTCGTTGACGAGTGCGGCCAGCGTTTGACCAATGAGCAGTTCACTTTGGCCGTTACCATAGTTCGTGCTTGTGTCGATGAGGTTCACACCACGCTTGAGGGCATAGTCGAGTGCCTCGCGGCAGTGTGGGTGACCAAGGCCAGGTGAAAAACCAATTCTATAAGAACCAAAACCGACCAGACTGACGCGAGGACCGTTGTCGTAGAGTGGCCGACGTCGCTCGTGAAATACGCCTTGTTTTTGCCCTGCTGCGCGGATGGTGGAGTCTGATGTCGCATAACCTGAAAGCTTCATTTGACGAATCCTATGCTTGGTTCAAGCCCCCCGGACGCAAGCCAAGGAGAGGCGAAACACGCGTTGCCCTGTAGGCAGGATACAGCGCGCTGAAAAAACTCAGGCCCAGGGCAACAACAACGGCAAACAAAACCAATGGCACGTCGTATTCAACCGGGATCTTTTCCAGAAAATAAAAGGCTTTCAGGTCGCCAATATCGAATCCGGAGAAAATCCTGAGAACGAGCATTCCCAGACCGACCCCCACGATAGATCCGAGCATGCCGAGTGTCACGCCTTGGGCGACGAAAACCCGCACAATAAACAAGCGGGTAGCACCTGTGCTGCGAAGAATAGCAATTTGTTTGGACCGATCGAGCACACTTAGACTGAGGGTTACGATAATGTTGAACGCTGCAACCAGAGCAATGATCAGGACGATGAGCTTGATTGCCAGACCATCGCGCTCGATTTGCTCAAACAAGCTTTTGTCGATTTCTTGCCAGGCTTGAATCTTGAAGGGATGGGATTTCCTCAAGTTGCGCGCAAGAGCCAAGGCGTTGCTGGAGTCTTTGACCCGAATTTCCAGTCCACTGGCCCAGCCTGGCGTGCCAAACAAGCTCACTCCATCATGAAAATTCAAAAATGCAATGCGATCGTCATATTGAGCCAAGCCAACGTTCATGATGCCGCTGACTTTGAACTCTTGATAGAGCGACGGCGAGACCGCATTTTTGGCAACCCGACTCGAACTTGCAATGAGCGTTACGACATCTCCGATGCCGGCATTGAGCTTGAGCGCCAAACCCTTGCCGATGATGAGCGAGGGCAAGCGCGCAGAGCTGTTTGCCCGCGAAACAGGATCGGGCTGGCTTCGCTCTTCATCAATACCGGTCGATTCACTTTCGAGTCCTTCGTCCAGGCCAGGAACATTGAGTGTTTCCATCGCACCCGCTGGTTGAACGAAGCGCGACAATTCGCCAGCGCTGGAAGCCCGCGTCCCCTCGATTCCGCGGATCACGGCGGTGGCTGTCTGGGTTCTGAAACTCAGAAGGGCCTCTGAATATTGAAAGCGGCTGACTTTTTCTATTTCAGCAGGATGATCTTTTTGTACACGATGCATCAACTCGGAGGCATCCGGAATTCCATTGGGAAGAGAATAAACGACAACGTTGGGATTGGCCGCCAGCAAGATATTCTTCAGTTCCTTCTCGAACGAATTGAATACCGTGACCACAACCAAAAATGCAGCAACGCCCAAAGCAACGCCAATGACCGATACAGCAGCGGAGAACGATGGAAAGTGAGAATTCCTGCGACGCATGAACTGCGACGCAATCCGAAAAATCAGTTTCGTTTGATCAAACATTAAAATCACCCGCCCCGCTCGAACCGGGGAACACTAACCCAAACAGCTTGTTATTGTCACCTTCCCATGGAACACTTTGACTGTCCGTTTGCGGGTCGAAGGAGCCCCTTGACAGCCTCCGAACCTGATACAGATTGAGAACACAAGAGAGCTTGTCCGACTCACAACCGGAGGTTGACCGACAATGCAGAATCTCACAGAACGCTCGCAACAGGTCCTTGCTCAGGCGGCCACATTGGCACGCGACAAACAGAACCCTGAACTCACGCCAGCGCATTTTTTGCACACAGCATTTGAGTTGAACGAAGAATTCATTCAATTGCTGTTGCGCGACACTCCTGCAGTCAAAAAAGGTCTTGCTGAGGATTTAACTGCTGCGATTAATGCATTGCCAACCATCACCGCCGGTGCCGCTGAACCTGCCATCGGATCGTTCTTCAACCAATTCCTGGATGACGCGGAGAAGTTCAGACGTGAGTTGAAGGATGATTATCTCTCGATTGAACATTTCTTTCTTGCTGCCCCAAAATCAAAACAAGTCTCGGTCGCAAAAGCATTTCAAAAGCAAAATCTCGACAGTGAGACCCTGAAAAAGGCCGTGCAAAAAATCCGTGGTTCCAATAGGGTGACCGACGCAAATCCCGAGGCCAAGCTGGGTGTGCTTGAGAAGTATGGGCGCGACCTGACCAAGCTAGCCAAAGAAAACAAGCTTGATCCGGTGATCGGCCGAGATGCTGAAGTGCGTCGTGTGGTGCAGATTCTCTCGCGAAGAACAAAGAACAATCCTGTTCTGATTGGTGAACCGGGAGTTGGAAAGACAGCGATAGCTGAAGGCCTGGCGCAACGCATCATCCGCGGTGATGTTCCAGAAACTCTGAAAAACCGATCACTTGTGGCGCTCGACGTCGCAGCTCTGATTGCTGGCGCAAAGTTCCGTGGTGAATTTGAAGAACGCTTGAAGGCAGTTCTCAAGACAGTCCAGGAATCGGCAGGACAAATCATTTTGTTCATCGACGAAATCCACACCATTGTGAAAGCCGGTGGCGCGGAAGGTGCCATGGATGCAGGCAACATGCTCAAACCAGCTCTCGCCCGCGGAGAACTGCGCTGCATTGGTGCAACGACTCTTGATGAATATCGATTGATCGAAAAAGATCCTGCCCTGGAAAGACGCTTCCAACCTGTGCTGGTTGTTCCGCCGAGTGTTGAAGACACCGTCACCATTTTGCGTGGACTCAAGGAAAAATACGAAATTCACCACGGCGTGCGCATCCGCGACGCTGCCCTTGTATCGGCAGCGAACCTCTCGGACCGCTATATCCAGGATCGCTTTTTGCCCGACAAGGCCATCGACCTGATCGACGAAGCCGCGAGCCGTTTGAAAATTCAGCTGGACAGCGTGCCCGAAGCAGTCGACACAACCGAGCGCAAAATTTCGCAACTGAAAATCGAACAAGCTGCTCTTGCCAAGGAAACGGAAAAGCAGGCGGTGGCCCAGCGCGAAAACATCGAAAAGCAAATCCGCGAGCTGGAGCAGAAGGCGGCACAGATGCGCATGCGTTGGACGTCGGCGAAGTCGAACGTCAACCAGGTCAACGAACTCAAGATGCGTATTGAAAAGCTGCGCCTGACCATGGATCAATTCGAGCGTCAGGCCGAATACGCAAAAGCATCCGAGATCAAATTCGGTGAACTGCCCGCTCTGGAAAAGCAACTTCAAGAGCTCACAGCTTCTGCCGACCTCAAGAAACTGGATTCCGGAAAAAAACAGAGCGACACCAAAAGTGACGAAACAGCCATCACGCTCAAAGAAGAGGTCGACAGCGAAGATATTGCTGCGGTCGTCAGCCATTGGACGGGCATTCCTGTCAGCAAGCTTTTTTCTGCCGAACGGGAAAAGCTTCTCCATATTGAAGAGGAACTGCGCCAAAGTGTCGTTGGTCAAGACCATGCTCTGCGAGCCGTTGCCAATGCCATCCGACTCTCACGCAGCGGATTGAAAGATCCCAATCGCCCCATGGGCTCGTTCTTGTTTCTGGGCCCCACGGGAGTCGGCAAGACAGAAACAGCAAAGGCTTTGGCAAGGAACCTTTTTGACTCAGAAAAATCCATGATCCGCTTGGATATGTCGGAATTCATGGAAGAACACACGGTCGCACGACTGATTGGTGCACCCCCGGGTTACGTGGGATTTGAGGAAGGTGGCCAATTGACCGAAGCGGTGCGACGCAAACCTTATTCGGTTGTCCTTTTTGATGAGATTGAAAAAGCTCATCCCAAGGTACTCAACATCCTGCTGCAAATGCTGGACGATGGTCGTCTTACGGACAGTCATGGTCGGACAGTGAATTTTCAAAACTGCGCCGTGATCATGACCAGCAACATTGGAGCACTGGAGATTCTCCAACAAGGCGGTCAGCAATCACCGGAGCAGATGAAAAAAATGCTGATGGGTGAGTTGCTCAAATACCTGCGGCCAGAACTCATCAACCGTATCGATGAAGTGGTTGTCTTTAACCCGCTGAGCGAAACGGTGATTCAGAATATTGTCCGAATCCAACTCAAGACATTGGAAAAGAAACTTCAGACACAGCAGCTCAAAATCAGTTACGACGACAGCTTGATTGAATCGTTGGCCAAAGCCGGATGGGACCCTCAATTTGGCGCTCGACCGCTGCGTCGAGCGATTCAGGAATTGCTTGAGGTTCCCTTGAGCTTGAAAATTCTGGACGGAACCTTCCTGGAAGGCCAAACGATCGACATCAAACTCAATGGCACAGGAGATTCCTTTGATTTCAAAGCAAAAAACTAATCACCTGACGACAGTTTTTATTTACATCATGGGAGCTTGCCTCAGCTCCTGCGGTGCAGGTCTTTCGGATCAGGACAGCTCATCCACGAAGATCTGTGAAGTCGACCTGGTGCGAACGGAGCAGATGATCAACCTTGTTGGCAGCACCACCGTTTCATATACGGGCACATTGTCATCGGATTGCCAAAAAAAGACCACCGAACTCACCGGCAAGGCGCAAATTTATATTGCAGCGCAGTCACCCGTGTCGAATGCTGCCGTATCGCTGCAGGAATTGAAGGCGGGCCAACGGAATTTGACGTTCGATGCAAGCTCAGACAATTTTCTGCGCGGCAATTACGAAAAACGATTCGACAGCTCCTTCTATCCCGACTGGAGCCTTCCTTGGACTGATCGCCCGACCATCATTACACTGTCGATGACAATCCCGGATTCAACGCCAACCAGCTCGCTGCCCTCCAAAGCACGAGTGGAGCTGACTTACTGATGTTGCCAATTGTCCTTAATGACGTATGCAAGTCCTTTTCACTGAATTCTTCGGAGCCTGGGCAAACTGTCATACAGAACCTTTCCTTTGCAATCGACGCCGGAGAGGCGGTGGCACTGATGGGGCCCAGCGGAAGCGGAAAGAGCACCGTCCTCAACCTGATTGCCGGACTTGATGCGCCGAGCTCAGGAGAGGTCATTGTTGGCCAGAGCAAAATCAACCAACTACCCGCTCGGGACAAGGAGCATTTTCGTCTCACATCCGTTTCGTACGTCTTCCAATCCTTTCACCTCTTGCCCTCACTCACGGCACTTGAAAATGCTGCTCTTGTGGCCTTTGAACAAAGAACGCGAGCACCACAGGACATCGTTGCTATCGCGCTTAACGTCTTCTCCGAACTGGGACTCTCAGATGCTGCGCATAAATATCCTGCACAACTCAGTGGGGGTATGCAGGCACGGGTTGCATTGGCACGTGCCCTGGTTTCAGATCCAAAAATCGTTCTTGCCGATGAACCAACCGGGAACCTGGACTCGTGGACAGGATCTGCTGTACTCGATTTGCTTTTTCGCGAACAATCAAAAAGAAAATTCACACTTCTTCTCGTCACACATGATCATGCGGCAGCGCAGCGTGCCGGACGAATCCTGAACCTGCGGGATGGGCGTGTGCTTTCATGATGGCACGCCATTCCGCCCTGCTCTGGAAATCATTGTTTTTTAGAATTGTCTCAGAACAAAAACGTCCATTCATTTTTGCGCTGATCACAGTCTCGCTGGGTGTGGCACTCGCCTTGGGTATTCGTTTGGGAACCGAAAGTGCAAGCCGCTCACTGGAGGAAAACATACCCATCAGTGGCGCAAAAAATTGGTCACAACCGGTCACGGCCCAGGGGGCTCAGGCGATTGTTTTTTTGCGTGAACACACTCTTCGCCAGCCAGGACTCGTCTTTTCTGTCGTTGAAGCACAGGCAACAAAGGAAGGACTGTTCTCGGAAGAGACCATCACGATGCAGCTGATCATTCCCTGGAGCGGCAGCGGCGACAGCAGCGACAGAGAAGACAACGAGGTTTGCGAGCAACAATTTTCAAAAATCAAAAGTCTGAAGATCGACGGTCGCAATTTTCCGATAGGTCTTAAGAGTCTTTCCGGATTTTTGCAGTCGGGTAAAAATTGTCGGATGGCTCTTTACGACATTCTGGCTCTTGAAAAAGATTTGAGCTCAGGCCTGGCTTGGCAAGCCGCGATTGCAAAAGCGCCTTTGCGCGCAGTGTTCAAATTGGAAAATGAAGACCAGAAAGCTGCCTTTTCGGAATTCCAAAACATAGCACAACAAATTCCGGGTATCGATTTCGGCAGTGATACGAAGCGAATCGATCGTCTGCAGGACGTGACCCGAAGTTTTCGAACAAATCTTCAGTTGATGGGCTTCATCGCCATTTTTATTGGCTTTGCCATGGTCCGGCATGTGTTCTCGTTGATCATCGCGCGCCAATCCAAAACACTCGCAACCCTGACAGCTCTGGGAATACCCCAGCGCAGGCAAATTGTTGTGTTGATGACGCTCGCCGCAACACTCGGTATCGCAGCCAGTGGACTGGGAACGGTTCTTGGATTGCTCTCGGGCTTTTTTCTTTCTCTGATCACATCGTCCACAGTGCGCAATCTTTATGACTCCATGGTTGATGCATCCCGATTTTATTGGCATCCACTCGACCTGCTCTATGGCTTTGCTGTGGGCTTCAGCGCATGCATTCTGGGGGTGCTGCAACCTGTTTTTGGAATCCGCCGACTTCCGGTCGCACAAGTGATGCGTGATGGAAGTTTCGAGGCCCATCAGACAGGGCTCACATTTCGTCAATCCTCATTCCTTGCAGTCGCCCTCTTTGCAGGGAGCATGGCTTTGCTGAAATGGCCTTGGGTGTGGAATCGCATTCCACTCACCGCACTCGCTGCTTGTTTGGGAATCTTGGTTTGTGCCTCACTTGTTGCACATTTGCTGACCCAAGCTCTTTACCACAGCAGCAGGCTCAACGCCGGGACAACCCACTGGCGCAAAAATCTGCGCCTTTACCTTCCTCCCCAAGCTGCAGTTGTTGTCCAGGTGCTCACTCTGACCTTCACCCTGACTTTTGGAGTGAAGGGAATGGCTGAGAGCTTTCGCAAAACTGTTGCAGACTGGTCGCGAGAAACGCTTCGCGCGGATCTGTGGATTCGAACGGTCGGAGGTGGTGGAACCAGTCTGCCACAAGAAGTTTTGCAAAGGCTTGAAAAGGCCCGAAACTCGGAAGCTCTTGCGATCGACAGTCTCAATGTCCTTCCCGGAACACTCGCTGTTGTCGAAGGATCTGTAAAAAAACCCGTATTGATTGCGGGTGCCAACATGCGGGATCAATCAAAAGTCACGCCAATGAAACTGCTGTTACCTTCAGGCGCCGATGTCGAATTGCAATCTAATCTCGCTCGAAACATTGCCGACGCATCGGCGGAATGCCAAGGCTCGGAATCTTCTCCTTGCCCGGCCTATATTTCGGAACCTGTGCAGGTTCATTTCGGCTTGCCCAATCCATTGGGAATGCTGTTGTGTCCGGAGATCCAGAGCAAGCAAATCTGTTTCAAGGTGGTTGCTGTCTACCAGGATTTTGGCAGCGATCAGGGAGTAATTTTGTCGGATAAAACCATTCTCGAACGTTCCTTGGGAGAGAGCCTGCGCCCGAGCTTTGCGAATGTGTATTTGACCGCCGGCGATAAAGGAAAATCAACGACTCTTGAAAAAGACCTCCGCGCGTTTGCCGCAAGTTCCGACGGCACTCTGGGATTCGAGACCTTGTCGGAACTTCAGGCACGCATTCTGGAAACTTTCGACAACACCTTCCGGGTCACAGACGCTCTGTACGTTTTATGCGGCATCATTGCCGTGGTTGCGACGATCAGCGGACTCAACATGCAGATCTTTCTGCGCCGGCGTGAATGGAATATCCAGTGGGGGTTGGGATTTGGTTCAGGCGAACTGGCTCGGCGTTTTGCACTGTGGTCGGCAGTTATGGCCATTATTGCTGCCGCGGTGTCGATTGCGGGTGGAGCGGTGCTTTCAGCGGTGCTGGTCTATGCAGTCAATTATTACTCGTTTGGCTACTCGTTGAGCCTTGCCATTCCTTGGCACCTGCCGGTTGCGGTCATCGGGGTTGCTGGAGTTTCGGGATATCTGAGCGGACGTCTGCAAAGCAAAAGCCTCGTCGCGAGCCTTTCAGCTCAAGCCATGCATCAGGAATAGGAGTTTCACAATGGCATTCAGTGAAGATATCGTTCGTGAACTCAAGCATGCCATTGAAGTCAGGCAACAACATGGTTCACGTTCTCCTACTTCACTCGAGTGGTGGTACTTCACAGGTCATCTTTGGAAAATTTCAAACAACCAAAAGTGCAGCTCTTTGGACGACACACTGAAGTTGGCCTCGACAAAAGCTCCCGACTTTGGCGTTCAGTCGACATTTTTCCTTTCCGACAAAAATGAACCCAAAGGACTCTTGGCGCATGCAGCGCAGTCTGACCTTGCGGACAAGAAACACACACACTTTGAATTGGTCTCAGCATTGACAGCAGGCTCTGCATCGCCACTTGCGTTTGTGCAGAAAGACCTTCTCAACATTGGGTTGGGGCACTGGCGACTGAACCAAATGGGTTTGAGCGAGAGGGCAGTCCAGTGGGATTTGCGTTTCGACGTTCGCGGAACGGAATATCTTTTGCAGCTCGA
>JBDLRR010000406.1:0-13428 GCA_039799985.1 Pseudomonadota bacterium
GAGTCTAGGCAGCGAAGTCATCTGTCGCGTGGCGGTCGAATTCTTGCAGCAGGGAACTCCTTTGGTGAGCAGCAACACAGGAGCACTGACGGAAGTATTGCCATCATCGTGCGCGATTCTCTACGAGGCAGGAGATATTGAAAGACAAGCAAATGCGTTGGAGAAGGCACTTGTTCTTTGCAATCAACCTGACGTTCTGCCCACGATGCGCAACAACGCCCTCCAGCATGGAAAAAGATTTGGGCCCGAAGGTTGGAGCGGTTTGATTTCCTGGGCACGCTCTCTCACACCCTTTGAACAAAACTGAAGGAACACAATGTTGCTTCAAAAAGAAGAACTCAGCCCCTGGTATCGGCATGTCTTTTTCAATTGGGTATCGCCACTGATTGCCATCGGCAAAAAACAACACGTTTCAGATGAACACTTGTTGACACTGAACCGTGCTGAAGATTCGGCTCAATGTGGAAAAGAATTTGCGGCCGTGTTTCTTGAAGAACAACGGAGCAAACGTCGTCCTGTTATTTCCACTCTCTGGCAGCTGCACAAAAAGACGTTTTTCAAAATCAGTTTCCTGGCGCTGGTGAACCTCATCTGCGCAACAACTAACCCACTCATCATCCGCGAATTGCTCAAAACACTCAAAAGCACTGAACCCATGACCCACAGCGGCTGGATTCTGGCCGCAGCCCTGATGGCCACGGTTCTTATGGCAAACCTGAGCATTCACCATGTTTATCATGCTTCGCTGAAACTGGGGATGCGCATTCGTGCAGGCCTCGTGGTCGCCATCTACGAAAAAGCTTTGCGTCTGAACCATCGCGCTCGCACACAGTCGAACACCGGTGAAATCGTCAACTTGATGGCCAACGATGCTGCACGCGTCTACAACGTGGCCAGCATGCTGCATTCGGCCTGGGTCATGCCTGTGCAGGGCATCGTCATCATCTCAGCTCTTTTCTTCATCATGGGGCCAGCAACTTTTGCAGGTCTCGCGGTGATGATCATCATGCTTTATTTTTCTTCCCGCCGGGCAAAGAAATTGATGTCAGGTCGCCGGCGACTCATGGAGCACAGCGACCAACGCGTCAGTCTCATGAGTGAAATTCTCAACGGCATCCGGGTCATCAAATTTTATGCATGGGAACGGAGTTTTCTGGCCCGCATCAAGAAGATCCGTGACCAAGAATTGCAGGAACTGCATGGCCTGGCCAGAGAATCTGCATTGGTCAATATACTCTTTCTCAGCACACCCATTTTTGTTGGACTTGCCACATTCGGTGCCCGACTGCTCACGGGTTCAAGTCTTGAAATCGAAGATGTTTTCAGTGCTCTGGCATTTTTCGGTGTCCTGCGCCCGGTGATGGCCCAATTGCCGATGACTTTCTCTGGATACATCGATGCCAACATTGCAACACAGCGCATAGAATCTTTCTTGGGGCGCGAAGAATTCTTGCCACGGCAAAACGCTTCTCAACTTGCGCCGGGTGCCATGCAAATCTCGCAAGGCGTGGTGCATTGGGGAACCGGCACAGCCCAACTGAACCTGACCAATATGCACATCCGCAGCGGTGAATTCATTGTTGTCCTCGGGCCAGTGGGTGGCGGCAAAACCAGCTTTCTGCACAGCCTGATGCAGGAACTTGAAAATTCGAATCAACTTGTCTCGTCCAATGGCCGGATTGCATTCGTTCCGCAGTTGCCTTGGATCATGAACGCTTCGGTGCGCGAAAACATCACATTTGGGCATCCCGAAAACGAGCTGCTTTATCGAAACTCAATTGCTGCCTGCGCGCTTGAAGACGATCTTGCTCAACTGGCGCAAAGCGATGAAACCGAAATCGGTGAACGTGGAGTCAATCTTTCAGGCGGGCAAAAGCAGCGAATTGCCCTTGCAAGGGCTGTCTTTGCCGACGCAGACATCTATCTTCTGGACAGTCCGCTGAGCGCGGTCGACAGCAAAGTCGGCAAGAATATTTTTAAAGATTGCCTTCGCGACCTGCTTGTCAAAAAGACGCGAATTCTTGTGACCCACAACGCCGAACATGCCGCCAAGGCCGACCGCGTATTATGGATTCAAAATGGCACGGTGCGCGAATTGTCTGCAGAGGAAATCGTCGCCCTCAGAGAGCGCGATGCTTCGGTGCTGAACGCGGCAGGTTTAAACCTTGCCCAAATTTCGGAAGAAAATTTCCAGTCAACAGACAACAAACCGGAAGTCGAAAAGCCGGCCGACGAGCCTCAAATCAAATTGAGTGTTTCGCAACAACCGGTGACCCATTTTCCAAACCACTCACCCGCAAGAATTATTTCACCCAACGCGGGTCGATTGGTGGTGGACGAAGAGCGGCAGGTCGGCGCAGTCGAATCGACTCTTTATTCGAAGTACATGTCCGAACTGGCTCCGGGCAAGGCAATAGTGATCCTTGCTGCGCTTTTTGTTCTGCGCGAGATTTTCAATGCCGGCTCCGATTCCTGGCTCGCCTGGTGGACTTCGCACAAGTCGTGGTCGGTTCAATACTTTTTGTCAGGCCTGGCTGTTCTGGGTATCGCAGCAGCAGGCATGACTTTTTTACGCGCGCGCATGACTGCCCGTGGAGGAGTGATGGCAGCGCAGTCTTTGCATGAGCGACTGTTGTCGGGAGTGCTGAGGGCACCCATGGAATTCTTTGAGCGCACACCCAGCGGCCGAATTCTCAATCGATTCGGAAAAGACACCGAAGCCATCGATCAGCACATTCCCAATATTGTCATGGAAGCTCTCGGCTGCATCTTCACCATTGGCGCGACAGTTATCGTCGTTGGCATGGCAACACCGATAGCCCTCTTTGCGCTCATTCCCCTGGCGCTGGTCTATTTCAAAATCCAACATGATTTTCGGGTGACTTCGCGCGAAGTCAAAAGACTCGAGTCCATTTCACGCTCACCCGTCTACGCGCATTTTTCTGAATCTTTGGCGGGTGCGAGTGTGATTCGAGCTTTCGAGCGGGGAGAGGTTTTCATCAAGGAAAGCATCCGTCGCTTTGAGGGCAATCAACGTGCATTTTACACGATGATCTCGCTCAACCGCTGGTTGGGCACCCGGCTCGAATTTATTGGTGCAATGCTTGTCGGCTGCACTGCCGCATCGGCACTGCTGCTGCACGGAAAAATGACCACGGCCTTTGCCGGAGTTGCTCTCACATACGCGCTGCTCGTGACGGGTGCACTCAATTGGGCAGTGCGCATGGTCAGTGAGCTCGAAAGCAGCATGAACGCGATCGAACGGGTCACCCACTATTCGCAAACGCAATGCGAAAAATGGGAGGGAGTTGATCCCGAGAACACCTGGCCCACATCAGGCAATGTCGAATTCAGGCAACTCACTCTGCGCTACCGCAAAGAACTCCCGGCCGTTCTTGATCGTCTTTCGCTCAGCATTCTTCCGGGAGAAAAAATTGGCATTGTTGGTCGCACGGGTGCAGGAAAAAGCACGTTGATCCAAACTCTTTTCCGGATCGTCGAACCACCCGCGGGCTCGGTGTTCATCGACGGAGTGGACATCACATTGGTACCACTGGAGCGCCTGCGCAGCAGTATCGCCATCATTCCTCAGGATCCGATTCTTTTTTCAGGAACATTCCGCGAAAACATCGACCCTTTTGCGCAATATTCAGATGAAAAAGTACTCAATGCGCTTCGCCGGGCCCACTTGGAAGGGCTTGTTGCAACTCTGCCAAATGGTCTTTCGACTACAGTTCAAGAGGGAGGCGGCAATCTGAGCGTGGGGCAGCGCCAGCAAATTTGCCTTGCCAGGGCGCTGCTGCAAGACACGCGTATCCTGCTGCTCGACGAGGCAACAGCCAACGTCGACAATCAAACCGATGCCCTCATCCAGCAAACAATCCAGCAAGAATTCAAAAATTGCACCATCATCACCATTGCCCACAGACTCCACACGGTGATGCATTCCGACCGCATTGTTGTCATGCAGAGTGGTCGAATTGTTGAGTGCGCACCACCCCGGGTCTTGATGGCGGACAAATCTGGGGTTTTCAATGGTTATTGGGCGGACTCCATGCTTGAGGTCCCTGCCCAGTAGGATTATGGTCGGCGCGGATTCGAATTCATTCGTGCATGAAGGACAAACGCCCATGACAATCACCACCGCCGACGCATCGAAACCAACAAAGTCCCACAAGGGCTGGTATGTTCTGGGAATTGTTGCGCTGGCTTCAGTGCTGATGTCGGTCCTGACGTCCATCACCTATCGGCAAACCGAAGTTCACTTGGTTCAAACTTATCAGCGATTCAGCCAGTTGGGTCAGTCGGCAAGTGCCGAAACCTGCATCAACCAGATCATCGAATGGTTGCCCCGCTGCGACGGAATGAAAGCGCTGTGTGAGGGTGCAGTGCCCCGGGTCATGGAAACCTGTCTCGCTGGCCAAAATCGAGCTACCGAATGCGCAGCCCTGGCAAACCGCCCTGCAGACGCACACTTTGGATTCAAAGAGTGCGCAGCGAGAAGCTTGTCCCGGAGCCTAAATAAAGTTTGCGGAAATTCCTACAAGGCACTAGACCTCCACTGCAGGTCCCTGGGGTACCTCCCCGCATCATTAGAGAAGTACATGAAATGAGTGCCACGTCTGACGTTGCTTTCAATTCCCATCCGCACGCTTGGCGCGACTATTTGGAGCTGACAAAACCACGCATCACATTTTTTTGCCTGCTCATGACACTCGGCGGAGCCGCAATGGCGCCCGAGAAAATCGACACCGTGAAAATGCTTTTGACTCTCCTGGGCACAGCACTTTCGGTGGGTTCGGCAAATGCGCTGAACATGGTCTGGGAACGTGAATCCGACAAATTGATGAAACGCACGGCTAGCCGCCCTTTGTCTTCGGGACGCATGACTCCAATGTCAGCGTTGATCTTTGCGATAGGTTTAGGTGCAGCTTCGGTGCTTATTCTGGGATTTTACGTGAACTGGACAACATCACTGCTGAGCCTTTTCGCTCTGTTGAGTTACGTTCTCTGCTACACGCCACTGAAAAGAATCACACCACATGCACTGCTCGTGGGTGCTGTCCCGGGCGCAATCCCGCCTCTATTGGGCTGGACGGCAATCACGGGTGAAATCACCATGCCGGGAATCATATTGTTCGCAATTCTACTGGTGTGGCAGATCCCTCATTTCATAGCCATTTCCGTGAATCATGCCGACGATTACAAAAAGGCAGGCATCAAAACATGGCCTGGCGAACGCGGATTGCGTCCGGCCACAATTCAGGCACTTGTTTACTCACTGCTGTTGATTCCTGTGAGCCTGCTGTTGATTTGGACGGGTGTTGCCAGCTTCCTTTATGGCACTATCGCATTGGCCCTTGGCATTTGGATGGTGGTGCTGAGTGGTCGTGGTTTGCACCCCGAAATTCATGGTGGATGGGCCAAACGTTTGTTCATTGCTTCACTCGTGTATTTGCCGGCGTTGACAGCAGGCATAGCCATCGACCGAATTTTAATCCGATGAACTTGAACGCACTGACTCTCGAAAAGTTTTCTTTTTCGTACGATCCGTCCAGGACGCCATTGCTCTTTGTTGAAGACTTGAGAATTGACTCCGGGGAAACCGTAGCGCTTGTTGGTCGAAATGGTTCCGGAAAGTCGACTTTGCTGATGTCACTTGCTGGCCTTCTCAAACCCCAATCGGGCTCCAGAACAAGCAGCATTCCACAGGCCAACGTGGCATTCGTTTTCCAAACTCCCTGCCTCGACAAGAAACTCACCGTTCACGAGAACCTGACCCTGTTTGGCAAGATTTGGGGAATGAGCAACAAAGCCATCGAAAGCAAAATAGAAGCGCTCAACCCCTCTCTGCATTTACAAGAGCTTTTGAAAAAGACGGTCAACACACTTTCGGGTGGGCAGCAGCGTCGCGCCGACCTGGCACGCGCGCTTCTTGTTGGTCCGCAGGTCCTTTTTCTCGACGAACCGACCACCGGACTCGACCTGATCGCACAACGTGAATTCTGGTCAGTGCTCGCCGAAACCCGCAAAACAAACCCGCAACTCACGATTGTTTGTGCAACACATCATTCAGCCGAGCTGGGTTTGTTTGGTCGATTTGTGTTCATCGATGCCGGTCGAATCAATGCATATGTTGATCAATCTGCACTTCTTTCAATGCTTCCGCGCGAGACTCTCGAAGTCAACACGCGCGATTCAGCTGAAAATCTTGTTCACGCGCTGGGCCAGGAACAAAACTTGAAAACCTCAATCGTCGCACACGACAAGGTTGTGATTCATTCCCATGACGCTGCATCAGCTCTCGAACGAATCAAAAACAGAGAGACACTGGGTGCGCAGATGGAAAGCGTGCTGATCCGCAAAACATCGCTTTCAGACGCCCTGTGGCAAATCTTGTCGCAAACATCGAACGAAACGGCGATTGATGACAGAGCAGGAGTGACGCGATGAAAAACGAAATTATCGGCGTTGCATCTGCGCTCTGGCAGCGTGACATGCTGCGCTTTCGCAACGAACGTTCGCGCTGGTTGGGCCTCGTGTCGCAGCCACTGATGTTTTGGTTCCTGATTGGATTTGGCCTGAACAACGTCGTGACAATTCCGGGCTCAGGAGCAAACTACCTGCAGTTTTTCTTCTGCGGCTCATTGGTGATGTGCGTGCTGTTCACAACTCTTTTCGGTGCTATCAGCCTGATTGAAGACGCCCAGACGGGATTTCTGCGGGCGATACTTGTTTCACCTGCGCCGCGGGCTGGAATCGCCATCGGCAAAATAGCTGGTCTCGTGACCTTGGTTTGCGTTCAGATTTTAATTCTCATACTTTTCGCACCTCTAGCAGGGATTTCTCTGACACAAATTCAATGGCCATTTTTAATCTCTGCCGTTTTGCTGGGCTCATCGGTGCTTGCAGGAATCAATCTGGGTGCAGCACTGCTGATCAATTCTGTTCAGGGTTACCATGCTGTAATGGGCCTCGTTTTGTTTCCGCTGTGGATTGTTTCAGGAGCCATGTTTCCCATTCCGGATTCTGGAGTGTGGTCTTGGCTCGCGGCGCTCAATCCCATGACCCACACCACAGCTCTGTTTCACGCCGGCATCTTGGGAATCGTTGAACCAGCGCAACGAGTTTGGCATCTTGCCATTCTCCTCGCCCAACTTGTGCTTGCAATCTGGTTCACAACCACAATGACTGAAAGTCGAAAGGCACGTCATGTTTGAAAATCTCGTTGAACGTTTCAAGCGTAACCCATATTTCTGGGCGGCAATTGGATCGATGATTTTCATCACCATCCTGACACCAATCACCCGACGAGTGCCGCAACCACCACCCGCATTGGGAACACTTCCGGAATATTCCCTGACAAACCCCAACGGAGAGGCATTCGGCTCAAAAGAACTGGCTGGAAAGGTGTACGTTGCAAGTTTTATCTTCACACGTTGCCAAAGCTTTTGTCCGATGATCGTTCAACACCTCACCGAACTGCAAAAACGCGTGTTGCTTGGAAAACTTCCACTCACCATCGTGAGCCTCTCTGTAGACCCCGAATTCGACACGCCAAATGTACTCAAAGCATACGCAGAAAAAGCAGGAGCAGATCCCTCTGTCTGGACATTTCTGACCGGCCCGAGAGATTCGCTCACGAACCTGATCGAAAAAGGATTCAGTGTTGGCGTGGGAGCACCCGTCATCACCAACGGCCTGATCGACATAGCCCACTCGCAAAAGGTGGCACTCATCGACGGCAAAGGGCAAATTCGTGGTTACTACGATGCCTCATCTGAGGGCATTGATGAAGTCTTCGCCCGAGCAGAAGCGGTGGTTGGTGAATCTTTGCTCTGACCCTGGTGAGTCACTCCACATTATAGATCACGCTCATCAGTTTTCCTGATTCAGATCAATCAATCTTGGGAAATTTCTCAATTGAATCTTTTGGTGCGAGACTTGCTCGCGTAGTCTGGATGAACTAGAGATGCGGTCGTCGTGGAGTGAATGAATCACCCACCTCAATCGTATTTTACGTGTCAAACCCTCCTGCATGAAGGTGATCGAGTGACACCCATTTTTCCTAAGTGGACCAATCGCATTCCTACTCTTGTTGCGATCGGTGCCCCCATTGCGCTTGTCGGTGTAGTTCTTTTTGTTTGGTACTTTTTTTCGCCCAAGTGGACCGATGTCGGTTACACGCCAAAGCAGCCCGTGGCGTTCAGTCACCAGCTGCATGCGGGCCAAATGGGAATGGACTGTCGTTATTGCCACAGTACAGTCGAACGCGCCGCGTTTGCTGCCATTCCTCCCACTGAAACTTGTATGGGCTGCCACAGCATGGTTCAGGCCAAGAGCCCACGCCTGCAGCTGGTGCGCGACTCCTATCAATCCGGAAAACCAATCGAATGGGTCAAGGTTCATATGCTTCCTGAGCATGCCCAATTCAACCATTCGATTCACGTTGGCAAAGGCGTAAATTGCGCTTCGTGCCATGGTCGCATCGACCAAATGAAGGTGGTGGGTCAGGCCAAGCCACTGAGCATGGGTTGGTGTCTTGATTGCCATCGCAATCCAACACCAAACCTCGTGCCCAAGGATCAAGTCACCAATCTCGCCTTCGACCCGGTCAAGGCTGGCTACGATCCAACGAAAGACCTGAACCATGCCGGCGGCGTCAATCCGCCACAACATTGTTCTGGTTGCCACTACTGAAAAAAGATTTGAACCTGGGGAATGCGAATATGCAGTCTGAAAACAATCAGGAAAAAAGCGGTAAAAAATATTGGCGGAGTCTTGAGGAAATGGCCGAGTCGCCTGAACTTCTTGCCCGCATGAAGAATGAGTTTCCCACCGGGGCCTCTGAACTGGAAGTCACTCCAGGTGTGGATCGCCGTAGGTTTTTGGGAATCATTGGCGCGTCGGCTGCGTTTGCAGGTCTCACTGCAACACCGGGCTGTATCCGCAAGCCATCCGAGAAAATTCTTCCGTACAACAAGCGTCCTGAAGATCTCGTTGAAGGCAAACCACAATATTATGCGACCGTGGGCCGATTTGGTGGCAGCGTCCTTGGTTTGTTGGCGACAAGCTACGAAGGTCGTCCAACCAAGATCGATGGAAACCCAACGCACCCGACGAGCCTTGGCGGAACGAACGCATTTGCCCAAGCCGCGGTGCTTGATGTTTATGATCCTGACCGCAGCCAAAACGTGCTCAAAGCCGGAATCAAAGTCGGCGCTACACGCACCACAACAAAGAGCCTCAAAGAAGCTCTGGCAAGCGCCGCAACCGAACTGAAAGCATCGGCAGGACAAGGCGCAGCAATCCTGATTGAAGCTGTGCCGTCACCCACACTGTTGGGCTTGGTGCGTGAGTTCCAAAACGCGTATCCCAAAACCACGGTTGCGATTCACGACCCGGCAATGCGTTGGCAAGAATCCGCAGCATTGGAATCACTGGGTTTCAAAAATGCACACATTCTGAGCCGCTTCGAGGAAGCAGACGTTGTAGTTGCATTTGATGCCGATCCACTCGGCATTGAAGGCGATGTCGTTCGCAATTCCAAGATGTTTGCAGCCAAGCGACGCAGCGTGGACGACAAAAAAACAATGTCGCGCGTTTACGTTGTTGAACCTGCCTACACGCTGACTGGTGCTGTTGCAGATCATCGTTTGAGTCTGCGTGCATCCGCCATCGGCGAATGCCTTTTGGCTTTGGCTGCCGAACTGTCGTCTGCGGGCTTGTCGCTCCCGGCCGAAATCGTTGCACGTGGAAAGCAAGCTGCGAATCCTAATCCAAAGTGGATCAAGGCTCTCGCGAACGACCTCATGACGAACAAAGGCAAAAGCCTTTTGGTTGTTGGCAACCAACAAAAATCATGGATCCACTCGCTGGCATTCCTCATCAACTCGTCCCTTGGCAATGTTGGACAAAGCGTCGTTGTGCGCACCAACGTTCTTCCTGCGGCCAAGACCCTTGCGGAGCTGACCACCGAAATCAACCGCGGTGCGATTCAAGCTCTGGTCATGATCGACGTTAACCCTGTCTACACGTCGTCTGCCGAACTCGATTTCGCATCTGCTCTCAAGAAAGTGCAAACCAGCATTCACTTGGGCTACCACGTCGACGAAACGGCGCTTGCATCAACCTGGCACTTCCCACGAAGCCACTTCCTGGAAAGCTGGGGCGACCTGGTGAGCTCCGATGGTACAGCTGCAATTGTTCAGCCACTCATCGAGCCTCTCTTCCCTTCATTGTCGGAAGCAACCTTTCTTGCAGGCCTGCTCGGCAAGACCGCGAACGGTTATGAATTGGTTCAGAATCAATGGAAGTCCTCAGCAGGTGCAGACTTTGCTTCCGCATGGCGCCGTTGGCTGCATGATGGTTTCATCAAGACTCCCGTGGGCGAGACACTGACCAACAAAGCCGACTTTTCGGCGCTCGGACAGCGTTTGGTTGGCGTTGGAACATCGCCGGCACCCACAAGTTCTCAGTTTGAGCTCGTCCTTGCGCTCGATCGCAGCGTCTACGATGGTCGTTATGCCAACAACGCTTGGCTCCAGGAATTGCCCGACTCCATTACAAAGCTCACCTGGGACAACGCCGCCCTCATTGGCCCCAAGACGGCCAAGGAAAAGGGCATCAAGACGGGTGACTTTGTTCAAATCAAGGTCAAGGGCGAAAAAGATCGTCAACTCAAGATTGCAGCCTTTGTGGTTCCCGGAATCGCAGACAACACAGTTGTGGTTCAGCTGGGATACGGACGCGCAGGCTTCGCTGGTCGGGTTTCCAAAGACACAGGATTCAATGGCTATGCTCTTATGGGCCGTGAAGACATGTTCTCCTTTGGCGCCGAAATCCAGCTGGCAGGTGGCAAATATGATCTGGCCACGACCCAGGAGCATGGCGTTTCCGATTACGAATACGACACGAAGGTCGGTGCAGAAGCCATCAAGAACCGCGGCGTGTTCCGCGAACTGACACTGGCAACTGCCAAGAATGAAGCCGGACTCGAAAAAGCATTCAGCAAGTACAACATCGGTAAGCCCGAGAACCACCGCACACTGCTGTGGACCAAAACAATCGAGACCCGCGGCAACCAGTGGGGCATGACTATCGACCTCAACTCGTGTACCGGCTGCAACGCCTGTACCGCCGCCTGCCAAGCAGAAAACAATATTTCTGTGGTTGGCAAAAAGCGTGTCATGAAGAGCCGCGAGATGCACTGGATTCGCATCGACCGCTACTTCGCAGGCAACGTCGACAACCCCGACTCCATTCAAGCTGTGTTCCAGCCGTTGGCATGTGCCCACTGCGAAACAGCTCCTTGTGAGCAGGTGTGTCCTGTAGCTGCGACTGTGCATGGTTCAGAAGGCACAAACGACATCGCCTACAACCGCTGTATTGGTACCCGTTACTGCGCAAACAACTGCCCCTATAAAGTTCGTCGCTTCAACTACTTCAACTACGCGAAGGAAAACGACGAGCAAAACCCACTCTACGCAATGCAAAAGAACCCTCGCGTTACGGTTCGCTTCCGCGGTGTCATCGAAAAATGCACGTACTGCATTCAGCGCGTGAACTCGGCCCGCATCGAAAGCAAGTTGCGTGGTGAAGAAATCATTGCAGATGGAGCAGTGTTGACGGCCTGCCAGCAGGTCTGTCCAACCGACGCGATCACCTTCGGCAACATCAACGATCCCGACAGCCGGGTTTCGAAGATGAAAGCTCTGCCGCGCAACTACGCTGTGCTTTCCGAGCTCGCGTTGGAACCGCGCACGACCTTCCTGGCCAAGGTCCGCAATCCGAATCCTGAACTTGAACCTTCAACAAACCTTTGAGTGGTGAACGCAAATGGAAACATCTGTCACACTTGCGAATCTGGAAGAACATGTAGACAAGCGCTCACCGCTCGTATTGGGTCGTGAAACGTTTGCGTCGGTGACCAACATGGTTGCCCAACCCATGGAAATGAAAACTCCCAAGGGTTGGTGGGTCGTATTTCTTATTGCATTGTCCTGCCTCGGAATTCTTGGTGGCTCTATTGGCTACTTGTTCTGGGAAGGCGTGGGTGTTTGGGGTCTCAACAACCGCGTAGGTTGGGCTTGGGACATCACCAACTTCGTGTTTTGGGTTGGTATTGGTCACGCCGGAACACTCATCTCGGCGATCCTTTTCCTCTTCCGTCAAAAGTGGCGTACGTCGATCAACCGTGCCGCAGAAGCGATGACTATTTTCGCCGTTATCTGTGCGCTCATCTTCCCTGGCATTCACGTGGGTCGTGTTTGGGTTGCCTACTGGCTTTTCCCAATTCCCAACCAGATGGCAATGTGGCCCAACTTCCGCAGCCCTCTGCTCTGGGACGTGTTTGCAGTATCCACCTACTTCACGGTGTCGCTGCTCTTCTGGTTCGTGGGACTCATCCCTGACCTCGCGACATTCCGCGACCGTTCCAAGGGAGTCCGCAAATTCGTCTACGGCATTTTCGCTCTGGGTTGGCGTGGCTCACACCGTCACTGGCTCAACTATGAACGCGCTTATCTGATTCTTGCAGCACTCTCGACGCCGCTCGTGCTTTCGGTTCACACCATCGTGAGTTTCGACTTTGCAACTTCGCAGCTGCCAGGCTGGCATGCGACAATCTTCCCTCCTTACTTCGTTGCGGGCGCAATCTTTTCCGGATTCGCCATGGTGATCAACCTGATGATCATCTGCCGCTGGGTTTTCAAACTTGAAAACCTCGTGACCATGCGCCACTTCGAAAACATGGCCAAAATCATCCTCCTCACAGGTTCGATCGTGGGCTATGCGTATGCGATGGAATTCTTCATTGCGTGGTACAGCGGCAACCCTTACGAGCGTTATATCTTCATCAGCCGTGCAACGGGTCCTTATGCTTGGGCTTACTGGACGATGGTGACCTGCAACGTGGTCATCCCGCAGCTCTTCTGGGTCCGTAAGGTGCGCACCAATCTTTGGGCTTTGTTCATCATCTCGGTTTTCGTGAACATTGGTATGTGGTTCGAGCGCTTTGTGATTATCGTGACATCGCTGCACAGAACCTTCTTGCCGTCGTCTTGGGCTTACTTCAGTCCGACCATCATCGACATTTCAACATTCATTGGCTCGTTTGGTCTGTTCTTTACGCTCTTCTGTCTGTTCGTTCGCTTCCTGCCGATTGTTGCCATCGCTGAGGTGAAAACAGTGATGCCAGAAGCAGACCCGCACGGCCACGATCACCACCCTGTCAAAGGAGGAGCACACTGATGAGTCAGAAGCAGAATCTCTACGGAGTGCTTGCAGAATTCCCTTCGGCGTCGGCGATCTATCATGCTTGCGAAAAAGTACGCGACAAAGGTTTCAAGAACTGGGATGCGCACACTCCGTTTCCAGTTCACGGACTTGAAAAAGCCATGGGCCTCAAAGCAAGCATCATTCCGTGGA
>JBDLRR010000407.1:0-4567 GCA_039799985.1 Pseudomonadota bacterium
CGTCGAAACCAATCAGCGAATGGAAACCATGAACCGGGCTCTGGACCGGATGTACCAGGACCTTCGTCAGGGCGACGCTCTCAATGCGCGTCTCACGACCATCGAAAAAATGGTCGAGACTCCCCATCTTGTGGGCAAGACGGTGTTTGCCGCCCAGTACTTCATGTCATTCGAGTATCAACTTTGGAAAGGCGTCGGCTTCGATGATCCTGACCTGCAGTTGGTTCTCAAGCGCTGCGCTGTCGATGAGTTCGTTCAGGTCATGCGCCGTCTGGTTCGCAAAGATTACCCGGTCAATGCATTGGATGACAGCAACGATGTTGCCTCGGTCAAGGCACTCTCTGTGTCCATGCACATGCTCAATGAAAATTCAGAATTCGACCTCAAGAAAAAGAATATTCAACTCGAATCGATGCGCGATTTGCTGAAGACTTCGCTCGAATATGGCAATCAGCTGCAACAATCAAAAATCACCGCCGACGACATTCCGGAATTTGCAAAAGTAGCACTGAAGGAACCCGACATCGTCCGTTATCTTTTTGATTTGCGTGTGAACATGCTTCCAGCCATGGTTGTGAGTTACCTGTCTGACGTCAGTGCGGATGATTTCTGGACACGCTGGTCAAGCAGGGCAGGTGTGCTGATGAAGAATTGGACGGCCCGCACAGAACAACTTAATGAATTGCAGCTGCAGGAATACATTCGTTGGTTGAGTTGGGCGAATGATGACTTGGCATTTCTCAAGAGTGTTGGATTGCAGCCTCGCCTCGACAGCACCTTGGTTCGGACTCTCCAGAATTTGCGCTTCGCAGATGACCAAACGCTCACTGGCAGCACACCTGCCGTGGTTGCCAAGCAACGTGCACTCGTTGGGCTGAAGAGCGAATTGCAACGTTACCTCAAGCAGATCTATTGAAATCGTTATTCCTGAGCAGCGCATGTCATTTGAAGTCGATGCAACCCTGAAATACCGCGACCAGCACAAGGAGCGTCTGGCTTGGATGCCTTGGCTTTACGATTCGCTCAAACCTCATCAACTGGAATGGGCGAGAGCCTGGCAACTCGAACTCCAGTCGCGGTTGACGGAGCTTGAAACCATCCGTTTTGCAGATAACTGCTTTGTAGCTCCGTCGGCCCGCTTGTTTGCAGAGCCTGGTCGGCTGATCGACGTGGGTTCCGGTGCCCGAATTGCCGCCGATGTCTTTCTTCATGGCCCTATTTGTTTGGGCGAAAATGTCAGTCTGAATGCCCGGGTCACCATCGATGGTGGTTCGGCAGGAGTGATGATTGGCCGCGACTCGCGGATTGCATCCGGGACGTCGATTTTTGCTTTTGATCATGGAATACATCCCGACAGACTTGTGCGCGAGCAACCTGTGCGCTCGCGTGGCATCGTGATTGGTGACGATGTCTGGATTGGTGCCAACGTGTCGATCACGGATGGAGTCCGCATCGGAGACCATGCGGTCGTCGCAATGGGTGCGGTTGTCACCCGTGATGTTGAGCCGTGGATGATTGTTGCAGGAGTTCCTGCAAAACCCATTGGCGACCGGCGGGAAAAGCGCTGAAGTTGACGAATTCCCTCTCTTAATAGAACCTCAACTGGTCAATTTGAAATTTGCCGAGCACCTGTTTTCCACGGAAGGAATGACTATGATGGCAAGTTTGCGGATGCCGCAATTTGGTGAGTCCCGGTTTCGAGTTCGCTTGCAATCTGTTTTGATTGCAGTTCTTGCAGGAATTCCTTTTGTTGCAGCAGCAGCTTCGGCTCCGGCATCGGCCGGTGCGGGTCAATCCTCGTCCGGACGATTGTCCTTGGAGTCCATCCGTCAACACCTCAGCATGAACCGTGGCACATGGCGCGCGGGTCGCACAGGTGTTTCGGATCTCGACAGAGCAGAACAACGACGCTTGTTGGGCGCACCTCTTTCAGACGTTCGCACCAATGGCAACTATGGAAAAAGCACCCGGGTCCTGGAGGAAGGGCTTCCCGAGAAACTCGACTGGCGTAACGTGAATGGCCTTGACTATGTGAGTCCGGTCAAGAATCAGGGACGCTGTGGAAGTTGCGTTGCCTTTGCAGCGTCCTCAACGTTCGAAACACAACTCAACATTGCGACCCAATCTGTTGCGCATGCCTGGACATTTTCGCCACAACATCTTTTTTCTTGCGGCGGGGGTTCTTGCGACATGGGTTGGTTTCCATCCAGCGCCATGGATTCCCTCCTCGATGACGGTATTCCTGAAGAAGCTTGCTTTCCCTACAAGAGCGGTGCGCTTGGCGAAGACATGTCTTGCCGGCAAACCTGCACCGATGCAAAGACACGCAGCCTGAAAGCTGAACTGCGGGTTCGCAGCAAACCTGTCGTCGGTGCGAGCATTGATGAGGTTAAAAAAGCACTTCTCAATGGCCCGTTGATGACTTCCATGAAAGTGTTCAAGGATTTCTATTTCTACACGGGCGGCGTTTATCGTCATCAAAAAGGCGGCATCGTTGGCGGTCATGCAGTCATGATCATTGGTTGGAACAACGAAGATCGCGCCTGGATTGTGCGCAACAGTTGGGGAACCGATTGGGGTGAGCAGGGCGACTTCCGTATTGCCTGGGATGACCCGAGTGGTGTGGGTGGATTGTTTTTCGGGATGCAGGCGAGCAAAGGCTTTGCTGCACCTGTTCTGGAAGGACTCGCCGACGCGCGCACCTTGCGTTCTCCTGTGGAGTTGACGCTGCGAGGTCATAATCTTTCAGTGGCATCAGCAACGCTTGAGATTCGCGGAAGCAGCAAGCCAGCGCTGGTTTCCAAGCCATTCAACCCGGAAGGAAAATTGCTTTTCAGTCCGGCTGAGTTTGAAGATGGCATCTACACCGTGCAGGCGAGGGCGCTTCTGACCGATGGCAGTCAAAGAATTTCGCATGCTCATATTGTTTACCTGCGAAATGGCCCGGCCTCTGCATCAATCAAAATCGAGCGCATGAAGCCCAACATGAATGTCTGGGACAAAATTGTTCCGCAGTTTGCTGTGACCAGCAAACCAGTTCCTTTGGCAATGGTTCGTTACAAGATCGAAAATTCAAAGGGCGTGATTGTTCGAGTGCGCCATACGGATCACACGGCAGACAAAGTCGCGATGAGTTTCAATCCGCAAAGCTTGCCTGTGGGCGCCTACACACTGGTGGCCGAGGCTGTGTCTGATGAAAACGAAGTTTTGGCATCTGATCGAGTGCCATTCAACATCATTGAACGCTGATTCTAAAGATCTGCGGAGGCACTGGCAGTGGCAGCCGGGCTTCCCAATTCAATTCTTACAGCCCCAGTCTTTTTGTCGTCGAGAGACCACCGTCTACCGCGATGATTTGCCCGCTGATCATCTGGCTTCGTTCGCTTAGCAAAAACGAAATCATTTCTGCCTGGTCTCGAGCCTCGGCCAATTGAGGAATCGACTGCAACTGCAGGCTTGTTTTGAGCGCATTTTCGTTGTCGACAATACGCTGGCTCATGCGCGAACGGGTCAGTCCGGGAGCCACTCCATTGAACCTTACGGGCGCGTAGGTGGCTGCGCAAGAACGAATCAACCCTTCCAACGCGCCTTTGGCGGCAGCAATCGCTTCGTGGTTCTGCAGTCCTATTTTGGCAGCTGTGCTCGAGACGAGTACCACACTTCCGCGTCCTTGTTGCTTGAATATTGGCAGAAGGCTGCGCAGTCCGACCACAGCCGTCGTGACGTGCCGACGCATGACTTCTTCCCATTCATCAAGGCGTGTCAGGTGAAGTGGTTTCAACAAAATTGATCCCGAAAAATGAGCGTAGCCATCAATATGTTGCCACTGTTCAGAGGCTGTCTTGATTGAGGTTTTTACGAATTCCTCATCCAGTGCCGAACCTTGAAAGGCCACATGTTCAGCCTCTGGTGAATAAGCCAATGGATTTTCAGAGAGCAATACGAAACGATGTTGTGGATTCAATTCGACAAGAGCGCGAGCCATTGCCGAATTCGCTCCTTGAAGCACATATGTTGATTTTGTCATCAGACCATCCTGTCACATTGGATTTTCAAACAGCTTTGGACTCGATAATCACCGACCGTGGGTTCTCTTTCGGAAAGGCGAGTTCGAGTGCCTTCAATAGACCATAAGTATTCTCGAAGGGAAACATATGGCCGCCATTGGGAACCTGCAACCATCGCGTGCGTGGAAAGAATTGATGAAAATATCGGATTGCTTTCGGATCGCAGATTTTGCTGTCACTACCGGCAATAAGCTCGACCCTCAATTTTTTTCGTTTTTCCGGGTTCATCTTCAAAAACAAGGGCGTGTGCAGTGCCGGCTGGCTTTCAAAAAGATCTGCCTCCCACTCGGGATCATGTCTGAGCTTGAGTGAGCCGTCTTGTTCGATAATGAAATTTGCGTCGATGTAACTCTCGATGTGATGGGTTGCCCAATTGCGGAAGAAAGCATTTCGTTTGAAAGCAATTAATGCCTGCTTGCGATTGCGGAAAAGGCGTTTTCGCCTTCGCGCCGGACGACTGAGCGGGTGAATTCCGCGCTGCTGAAACAAACACGCTGCAG
>JBDLRR010000408.1:0-3253 GCA_039799985.1 Pseudomonadota bacterium
TGCCAACGTAGGGATCAAGTACACCGGTTGCGCTGTTTCTGAAACTCGTATCCGTGCATTTGTCATAGGTGTCAATCGTCGAAAGATCTGCACTTTGGCTCGCAACTGGATTCATCGTCCATTGCGAAACAAGGTCGTAACTCTTTCCGTAGGCAATCACGACACTCCAGCCCGAGGAATTGGCTCCTGGAAACGTCCATTCGAACCTGGCCGAGGAACCCGTGCTGACGTTCGAATATTTTGTGAGAATACTCAGGTTTGTTCCGGCTTCGGTTTTTGGCAGTGTTGCCGATGGCAGAACATATTTGACCTCGGCCCCGTCGCTGGTGGAAACGCCAATCGGGTTGCGCGGAAACATCCATCCCAGGCGGTCATCAAGATTTTTCACTACACTTGTGTTGCTTTTTTCGCTTTCCACCTTGGCGGCAAGATCCAGAGGCAAGGCCGTTTCGACCAGAAAATCCATCAACGCCTTCTCGAGTGTGTCCGGATCAACACGGTCGAAAGCCAAGCGCATGTTGAAGGTTCCAGACGGAATCGCACTGACGGGGATTCTGAATTCACCGTTTGTATCGGTCGTCGTTGTGTGTTGGGTTGAAATGATGGTCATGGTCGCTCCCGCCAACAAACTTCCGTCAGAGTCAGCAAGAACTCCGGTCAGGAACGAGCCCGTGACGGGAACTGGCGGGACGACTTCGGTTGATGGCGGAACGTTGTTGGTATTGTTTGTAGCAGTCGTGGCAGGAGATTTGCCGGCTCCGCCACCCAAAATACTTTTGAAAGTTGATCCACTGCACGACAACAACAACGTCCCCGTGGCGAAGAGGCAGGCGGTGACGGTTGTTGTCCTCAAATTTCCAGCCATTTTGTGCTTCACTCCCGGCCAACTCTCGAGTTCCCAACTGAGGGAGAATATCGGTCTTGTCGGAGGTGAACTTGAGCTATCGCCGGGATCGAATTTATTGAAGTAAATATCTGTTATTATGAAAAAAAGACCCGCGGAAGAAAGCCTGCTGCAAGGCCGCGGGTCGGAGGAGGGCTAAAAAGGAAAGCTATTGGGGAAGGCTTTTGGGGCGGCGGGATGTGTACAGCAGCGAGAAGATCACAGAAAGAGCCAGCAATGAACCCACCACGGCGAGCGAGATCATGGGTGGCACCTTCACATAGTCCACAAGCATCATCTTGCCGCCAACAAAGAGCAGAACTGCTGAAAGTCCGTACTTGAGGAAGACAAAGCGATTGGCCAGGTCTGCCAGTACGAAATACAGCGAGCGCAAGCCCATGATGGCGAAGATGTTGCTCGTGTAGATGATGAAGGGTTCTTTGGAAATGGCGAGGATTGCCGGAATGGAGTCGACTGCAAAAACGACGTCGCTCGTTTCAACCAGAATGAGCGCCGCCAGCAACGGAGTCGCAACCCATTTTCCGTTTTCGCGAATGAGAAACTTTTCTTGGTCGTTTTTGCTTGTCACGGGAATAAACCAACCGAGGATGCGCAGCGGCAAGCTCTTTTCCACGTGCAGTTCAGTAGTGCTGGTGTCCTTGAGCATTTTCAACGCGGTGACAATCAAAAGCCCGCCAAAGACGTAAATCATCCAATGGAAGTTTTCGATCAATTTGACGCCCGCGAAAATCATCACAGCCCGCAACGCGAGTGCCGTCAGGACTCCCCAGAACAAGACTTTGTGCTGGAAAACGCGAGGAATCTGGAGAGCTGCAAAAATCATCGTGAACACAAAGATATTGTCGACACTCAGTGATTTTTCGACCAGATAACCGGTGAAAAACTCGACCGCATATTGCTTGCCAAATTCGAAATAGACCCAGACATTGAAAAACAGGGCCAAGGCGATCCAGATTGTCGTCCAGGTGAGTGCTTCCTTCATGGACACAATATGTGATTTACGGTGAAACACACCCAAATCAAGCGCCAACATGGCGAATACGAATAAGTGGAAAATAACCCAAAAAGACGCTTGAATTTCCGGCATGAATCACCTCAAATCTTTATTTCACCTGTGAGTATCGACATTTTCCTTATTGATTAAATAACATAAAAAGATATGTTTAATTCGATTAAATCGAAATCTAGCGGAACCCGCATTTGAACGGGCTGGGGCAGCGCAACGCGAACGAGAGAGGGATTTTCTGATGAGTTGGTTGAATTACCATCATCTTCTTTATTTCAGAACAATCGCCCGTGAGGGTTCCATTGCCAAGGCTTCTGAAAAGCTTCGCGTGGGACAACCAGCTTTAAGCGCACAGCTGCGCACATTTGAAGGGACTCTGGGGCAGGAATTGTTCGAGCGGACTGGCCGTCGTCTGGTGCTCACAGAAGCCGGGCGAGTCGTGCTGTCTTACGCCAACCAGATTGCCGAGCTGGGAGATGAACTGCTGCAGGTTTTGGCAGATGGTGCTCTTTCCAAAAGAGTCACAGTCAATGTGGGTATTCAGGACTGTCTGCCGAAAAAGCTGGCTGTTTCGATTGTTCAAAAGATGACCGAACTTTTTCCGTGTCGGGTGCGCATTGTCGAGGGACATGCATCGGCGCTGTTTTCCGAATTGTCCAATCACCTGTTGGATGTTGTGATTTCCAACCAGATGCCGTTTGCCGAAGACATCAAAGGGTTGCGCTCGCGCAAGATTGCGACTTTGCAGATTTCAATTTTTGGAGCCGCGAAATTTTCAGCCCTGCAAAAGAATTTTCCGCAATCATTGAGCGGCCAGCCCTTGGTCGTGCCAACCGTGCACAGTCGGACCCGGCATGAATGTGAGCGTTGGTTTTCGGAGCAGAGGGTCAATCCCCAAATTGTAGTGGAGGCACAGGATACGGCCGTTCAGAAGTCGCTGGGAGCCTCGGGAGTAGGACTGATTGCAGTTCCTGATCTGGCCGTGGGTGACCTTTTGAAAAGCGGCGAACTGACGAAATTTGGCGAAATGGCCGGGGTTTATGAGGATGTTTGGCTGTGCACCGGAGAACGAAAAATCCCCAACCCGGTGGTTGAGGTCTTGGAGACGGTCAAGGATTTGTTTCGCGGATTCTGAATGAAAAAGCCTCAGTGATTTTGCCGGTAATCGACGAGCATCGACCTTGAATCCGTCAGCTCTTGGGTGGAAAAGATGCGGCCCACCAGAAAACGCGAGACCTGGGAAGAAGACTCGCGGTCGTTGATGCGGCGTTCGCGGTAAATGATTTCGTGAGCGATGAGCGCAGCCTTGTTGAAGTCATCGAGGCTGTCCCACAGACCCATGT
>JBDLRR010000409.1:0-12757 GCA_039799985.1 Pseudomonadota bacterium
ATCAAGCGATTCAGGTTTCGGATTTGTTTTTAAGGCACGGGCGAATTGTTTCTACTCGCTCGCGCTTTGAGGAGCAAATCGAGCAGGCCACGCGTGGCACAAAGATTGACTTGCCGGTTGTGACGTTGGTCAACTCATCGTCTGCAAGTGCCAGCGAAATTGTCGCAGGTGCTCTGAAAGATCATGGAAGGTCATTGATTGTTGGAGAGCGTACTTTTGGCAAGGGCAGTGTTCAGAGCCTGTTTGAATTGTCGACCGGAACGGCATTGAAGCTGACTGTGGCTCATTATTTTACGCCTGCCGGACAAAGTCTTCAGGGCGTAGGAGTTGATCCCCATGTTGCTGTCAAACTCGTCCAGCCACAGGAAGATCATCTGTGGATGTCTGGTAGCAGTGAAATCGATCGGGAAGAACACTTGGCATCGCATCTTCTCAATCCAATGAAGTCGAAGTCTGTCATGGGCGCACACCAATTGTCGTTAAACTTGTGGGCGCTGTCGCGGCCTGAGGTGCAGGTTTTGGGTGGGTTGAGGCCATTGAATTTCGCCTATCCGATGGGCGACAATACACGTTCCATAACCAAGTTGGATGAGGATCCCATTGCTCGCGTGGGTGTCCACATGGGACTCAGTTTGTTTGCCGGAAAGACCCATTGGCAGCCACTCACAGAGCGGCAAATTCGCGAAGCACATCGTAAGGTGATGTCAGAAGAAGCTATTTTCTTGAGAAGTTCAGTGGAGCCATCGGCAGCTCGCCAAAACAACATTTGGAAGTCTTTACCGAAGTCGTTTTTTGAGATTTCGTTGGAGGAGCGTTCTACGGCTGGTTCCAACGGATCGCAAAAATCATCGGGAGCGAATGCTTCAGCGCAGCAATCTCAAACAAATGGCACCAGTCCTTCAGTTGGTGGAACGTTGCGAGATTTCATGAAACTGTTTGGAATTTTGGACAAGTCAGGCGAGCCACCTTCTTCCGGTTTGGCCAGGGCAACGCCGAGGGTTTCTCTCTCTGCAAATTCGTTGATTGCTTGGCAGGGTCCGTCGCAGGTTCTGCTTTCCATTGCTGCCAGCGAGGTCAAGGCCCAGCCTCAGCGGAGTGGTCTGCTTCCTGGTCTTTTGGGTTTGCGGCTCGATGATTCGCATGATGGTCCGGTTGTCTGGTTGCCGGTTCAGTTCAGCAAAACAACCGACAAACAGTGGGTCTCCTCGGTCCGTTTACCCAGAACAATCAGGACTTATCTTTCGACGTTGCCCTCGGCGTTGGAAAGGGCGACTGTTGTGGGGCAGATAAAATGGAAACTGGGCGACGAACCAACGCTTTTGGGTCCTCTTCAAATTTCGCCTTTGGCGAGGCGCCACGGTCGCTTGGTGGGTCAGTTGAGTGAGCGCAATGGGCACAAGATTCTTCACCTTCAATTTACGCGGCTGACAGACGTCAATTCCCGGCAAGAAGCATCGCAAGCTTTCTCTGCGCGTGGAGCTATTTCGGCGACCCCTGAGCTTCCTGAGATGGAGGTTTTGATTGCATCGCTGTCAGATGATCGTGTGCAGGTCGAAACAGAGGTTGTGCCACTGCAGCGGGTGGGTGAGGGCGATTATCGGGGCGAGACTGAATTGAAGATGTCTGCCGTGATGAATCATGGTCTAGGTTTCAGTGGAATTGTCGGGGGAATCGTCAGGAGTTCGGCAGGCGATATTCTTCAGACGACGCCCCTTTTGTGGATCGGTGACGAGGGCATTTTTCCGCTTGATGATTCAAATTCACTGCGAACAACTGCGCCGGTTGAGTGGTAACTCTTATTTGGCGCTGATGGTGAAAACCGCAATCTGGTTTGAGTCGTATGCAGGAATGAACAGTTCGGGTTTGCCATCACCATCGACATCGCCAACCGCGGATTGTCCAACCGTCGAATTGGCGTTCCAAATTTCGAATTCATTGTATGACCAATTCTGAGTCTCTGAGTCGCTTTTGGGAACGAGCAAATGTGCTCGCTGCGACCCATCACCCGAGACGAGAATCCAAGGCTTCAATTTTGCTTTGTCAGGATGAGTAGAGGTTTTGAATGCCAGCACCGTTCCTGGTGATGCCTGCTTGATGCCGCGTTGTCTGGTTTCAATGCCAGTGAGAAGAGTGTGCCTGTTGATGACCTTCAGTGTATGAAAATCGATTTCATATGCAAAAACCGATGCTTTGGAATCAGGTTCGTGGTTGGTAACCAACAGATCGGGTGTGCCATTGGCATTGAGGTCTTCAATCTGGATATCGAATGCTGCACCGAGTGTGTCATCCAACACGTGGGCGTTGAAATTTCCGGCGGCGTTTTGCTGATAAACAGACAATTTGCGTGCAGAAAATTCAGTGGTGATGATGGTGAGTGGCAGGAGAGCCGCTTGCTTTGATGGAACTTTGTTCAAAATTCTGAAGTGAACATCCGGTCCACGAGCAATAAAATGCTCCTGCCAAGGTGTATTGAATTCGCTGTTTCCAGGATTTTCGAGCCAGATCAGTTCGCCATCGGGTTTGCCCATCATTGGTATCGTCCCGCGTGCGGTGACGAGGTCAAGCAGACCATCGCCATTGACGTCGAATTCTTCGCTGCGGTGGTAGTACCAACCCTTTTTGGGTGTTGTCAGCGTGCGTGCGTTTTGGCTCTGATTCCAGGGAACAAACGAGACGGCTCCTGTTGCCTTTCCTGGAACAAGGAAACCGCCAGAAACGAGGAGTCCATCCACACCAAAGAGTTTTGGCTCCGTCATTCGAGCTTCGTTCGGCCAGGTGATCTGGTTGTTGAGATTTGCAGTGTCGAGAAGCTCGGGAGATGCGAGCCCCTTGTCCCAGTTGGCAATTGAGTAAAGATTGTCATTGCCAAAAGCCTGGAAACTGGAAACGAGCAGATGGGGTGCCTTGGTGCTTGGGTCACTGACCAGGTTCAAATAACCTGGCTTGTTGATTTTTAGAATTCCCATTTTTTCGAGATCAAAATACTCGTTGGAAAGAGCGGGGGAGGCAGCGGCAACGACTGGGTTCAACAAAAGCAACGAGGGCACGAAGGCCCAAAACGGGTTCCGTTTCATGATGCGTTCTCCAGGGTATTTTTTTTTTAAATACCCTGAGAACGCAAAAAGACCAAGCTCTCCCAGGTCGTTTTCCACGAATAGCCGAAGCGTGATTCCAAATTTTTGAAGGTTTCTTCACAGGTTTTGAGGAGTTCTGCAGGCTGCTTTTGATAGTCTTCGGTGCCGTAAGTCAACATCGAAACCTTGACCCGTTCAATCAACTCTTTTTTGCTCTCGTATATGCGCTGTTCGACGTTTTGCAATTCGGATTTGAAGACCTTGCTGATGTCGAGCTCTGCGCCCGGGTTTTCAACACGCCAGGATGCAATTTTGGCGACCAGCGATTCGCGGAGTTCCCGCTTTTCAGCATTGAGTCCCAGCAGCTGTTCCATCTCGTCCATGATGGTTTCGGCGGGCGGTTCCAGCTTCTGGGTGATTTCGTTGACCACGTTCTCTTTTTTGAGAAAGGCGACAATGTTTTTGAGATATTTCTCAAACGCACGGTGGTATTGGTTTTCGTCAAACAGGTTCATTGAAATCATGAATTCACGGTGAAAGCACTGCGCGTATGTGAATCGGATGAATTTATGGAATTCACGGAAATCGTGGTAGCCGTTGCGTGGTTCGAACTGCAGGTAGTCGTATACCGAACGGTCTCTCATCAGATTTTCAATCTCGTCAAAGATTGCAAGAGCGTTGACCTGGTCCCGCGTCGGATGCTGTGAGGCAAAGTAGAGGAGCATCTTCATTTCGCGGGGTGATGCGCCAAAGCGTCCTTCGTAAAAATGCGACGCTTGCGATTCTCGCTTGACGTCACCCACGAGTTTTTTCAACTGGCCTTTCTCTGCATCAGAGAAGTGCATCGATGGTTCCAGGCCGTCATAAAGAGCTAATTTTTCAAACGGATCAAGTCTGGCAATAAGGTTTCTCACATTGAATTCAAAAAACTCGGGATCGGGTGGGCGCAAGCGTGTCAGCACCGCCCATTTTGCCAAGAGATCAAGTGCGTGAGGGCCTATTTGACGATTTCGTGAAATGGTCCGCACGTCTTCTTCGTATATTTTGCTTTCCAGCTGAGAAGACAGCAGGTACGGGACCCTCACCAGTTCAAAACGGCCCTTGAATGACGGCCAATCGGGTGATGCCTTGAAAGCATCGAGGTGTTTTTCATTGGCACTGCCCATCATCACGAGGTCAAGGTCAGCAAAGCCTGAGGTGAGATTGATGCTCATCTTTTCGACCGTGGTGAGCAGATATTTGAAAGCTTCCACAGGGCGTTTGAGCAGATCAGCAAACTCGATAAATCCTCGACTGGCATCGACGAGGTCTCCCGAGGGTTCGTAGAAGCGAATGTTTTGCAGGACTGGTGGGATGTTCTGGAGATTTCGCTCCATGGTGATTTGTTTGTCCTGAGCGTCAATGGTCATTTGTGGTTCGACAGTGGCAATGCCTGTTCTGTAGCGCGAGCTGAAGAAGAAGCGTTCAACCTGGACGTGGCGGAAAAGTTTTTCGAGATCTCCATGATACGCAATCAAGAGTGCTTCGAATATTTTTTTGTTTTTTGCACTGAGATCGCTGTCGACAAGGAATCCGGGAATTTCATCCGATTCGCCTTTGTTCATGCACGAGCGGATAAATGCCGAGCGCTTGCTTGCAGGCAGCAGGAAGATGGGATTTTCCTTGAGCTCGCTGACAATCTTGCAGAGAAGTTCGTCATCGGGCAGGTGGGCGAACGTGCCTTTGTTGTTCCATTGTGGTGCCGAGTCACCGAATCCGATTTTCTTGCCGGCTTCATTGGTGCTCAGACCCTCGTGTCCGAGCTTGTCGTTCGGGAAAACCCAGTTGAAACGATAAATCGCACCTTCATCGGTCTTTGAATATTCTTCAAGTGCTTGGGCCAATGCTTCAGCCGTTGACGATTTTGAAGAGCCGTTAGGTCCGTGCAGCAGGATGAGCTTGTCGACGCGCCCCTGGCGGACAAATTGTTCCAGAATTTTGTAGATGTGTTCGTGGGCTTCGTGTTGTCCCACTATCGGAGGTCGGTTTCGGCCCCGGGGTCTCTCAAAGACCCTGAAATGGCGGCTGGCGCCCTCGTGTCCCAGGGTGACCTCTTCGATGCCAAATGAGTCGATCATGTCCTTCATGTACTGAGCTGATGAGCGCATCAGCAGGTTTGGTTTGCGGGCGACCAGGTCCAGATATTCGTCAAATGACAACAGATAGTTCTTTTCCTTGAAATCCCGTTTTGATTCAGCGTTTATAGATTCAAGGATTTCACGTGTGGAAGAAGATTTCGTCATGGGTTGGCCCCGATTGTGAAAGTCTTAAGGCGCTCACTTGTTCTCCCGAGATGATAGTTTAATATCTTTTTCAAGGTAAGCGCTGTGTGCCAAACGACCTGATACGAGGTGTTGGAATTTGAAAAAGAAATTTGTGCTGGATACCAACGTCCTGTTGTCAAATCCGAATGCTATTTTTTCATTCGAAGACAACGATGTGTACATTCCCATATCCGTGATTGAGGAAATCGATACCTTCAAAAAGGGTCTGAGCGAGACGGGTCGCAACGCCCGGCACTTGTCCCGAATCATGGACGACCTCAGGTCGCGTGGTTCGTTGAGTACCGGTATTCCACTTTTTCCGGATCGCACCGACAGCGGGCATGTCTTTGTGACGCTCGATTCAGATATGGCTCTGCTCCCATCTTATTTTGAGCGCAAAGCAGACAATTTGATTTTGTCCGTCGCGCTGATGTTGAAGTCCAAGTCTTCCCTTCCTGTGGTTCTGATCACCAAGGATTCCAATCTGCGCATCAAGGCTGATGCGCTGGGAGTGGCGGTTGAGGATTTTGAGGCCGACAAAGTCAATATTGATGAACTCTATACGGGCATTGCCGAGTTCGAAGTTGATGGACGTTTGTTGCGCGACTTCTTGGCGACCGGGTCTGTGTCTTTGGAAGGGTACGAACTGATGCCGAATCAGTACGTCATCCTTCGGGACGCCGAGCAAGCTTCCCAATTTGTTTATGGAAAATTCGATCACGTGACAGGCTCGCTGAAGCCTTTGAACTTTGGTGGCAAGGATTATGTGTGGGGAATTTATCCACGCAACCTTGAGCAAAGTTTCGCGCTGGATTTGTTGTTGGATGACGACATCAAAATGGTGACATTGGTTGGTACGGCGGGTACCGGTAAAACATTGTTGGCAATTGCTGCGGGTCTTGAGAAGACAACCGACGAAGCGCGTTATCAAAAACTTCTCGTCAGCCGGCCGATCTTTCCCTTGGGTCGTGACGTGGGCTACTTGCCTGGCAGTCTCGAAGAGAAGCTGAACCCCTGGATGCAGCCCATTTTCGACAATCTGGAGTTGCTGCTGGGTGGCCATTCTCAGGGTCGTGGCAAGCGTCTCTCGCAGAGTTATCACGAGCTCATATCGCAAGGAATCCTTGAGGTGGAGCCTTTGACTTACATTCGCGGGCGTTCCATTCCCAACCAGTTCTTTATTGTGGACGAGGCGCAGAACCTGACGCCTCACGAAATCAAAACGATTCTCACGCGTGCAGGCGACAACACCAAGGTGATTCTCACCGGTGACCCATACCAAATTGACAATCCCTATGTGGACGCAGCGTCGAATGGTTTGACTTATGTTGTTGAGCGGTTTCGTCGTGAAGCGATTGGCGGGCATGTGACGTTGGTGAAAGGCGAGCGTTCAGCTTTGGCAACAATTGCAGCCAACTTGCTCTGACGGATTCTTGTTGTCTGGATGGATTTTTGAATGAGATTGATTGATACGATTTGCCTTTCAATCGTCGAAGGTGTGACCGAGTTTCTACCGGTGAGTTCGACAGGGCATATGATTCTGGTTCGTCAGATGTTGGGTCTTGAGAAGTCTGAATCTTTGGATGCCTTTCTCGTTATCGTTCAAGCAGGCGCGATATTGGCCGTGGTGACGGTGTTTTGGCCGACATTGTTGGGTTGGCTGCGTGCCTGGATGGCGCTGCTGCTTCGCAAATCCAATGCGGGCGCGGCGATGATCGGTGCTCGTCTACAGTCGATCTACTTTGCCTTGTCCGTGATTCCATTCGCTGTGTTTGGGTTTGTGTTTAAGAACCAGATCAAAGCTTTGTTCGATGTTCGGGTGGTTGCTTACGCTCTGCTTGTGGGTGGCGTGTTGATTTTGGTGGATGAACATTTTTTGGCAAAGCGTAGGAATGCGCGCGAGCGTTCATTGGAGAGTCTTGGGCTTAGAGATGCGCTGCTCGTAGGATTGGGCCAATGTTGCGCGCTGTGGCCCGGATTCAGTCGCTCTGCTGCCACCATCATCACGGGGCGTTGGTTGGGCTTTTCCAGAACCTCGGCCGCTGAAATCAGTTTTCTTGTCGGCTTGCCGACATTGTGCGGTACGGCATTGTACGAGGCCAAGAGTTCTTGGCATCTCATCGACAGCGAATTGCGTGGTCAGCTGCTCATAGGAATCGTGATTTCGTGGGTTGTTGCATATCTGTTTGTGAAATTATTTCTTGCGTTTTTGAAGCGTTTTCCACTGACCATTTTCGCGTGGTATCGCATCGCACTCGCGTTGGTGATTTTTTACTTCATAAATTAGGCTGGCTGGTGTTCGAGCTGGTCGAAGCGACAAGTGTGAGTTCTGGCTTTTCGTGAAGAACACTGATGTGACCGAGGACCTGTGCACCTTCATGGGTGATCATTTTGGGCGATGTGATTGATCCTTCGATGAATCCCGTAGAGAGAATTTCGGTGTAGTGCTTGGTTGAAATGTCACCAATCACTCGACCTCCCAAGATGGCGACACCGACGCGAATATTTCCCTGCACGAGGGCAGTCTCACCGATAATGAGAGTGTCGTCCGAGTCGATGTCACCAAAAAAGCGACCGTTCAAGCGGACGACACCGTTGAAATTCAATTTGCCCTCGAACTCGCACCCTTCCTCTAGAAACGCTCGTATTTCTCGGTCGTTATAGGAGGCGTCGGATTTTTTCAGCGCCATTTCGAAAGCTCCACCGTGTGACTGTTGAATTCACGGATTGATTAAGCCATCGGTCGTCTGGGGTTGAGTCCCGGAGACAGCATGAGCTCTGCAATCCGTTCCAAATCTTCAAACGTATAGTAACTGATCTCAATGCGTCCGCGGTCGGATGTTCCACTGATTCGCACTTTCGTACCCAGATGTCCCTTGAATTGGTCACAGAGGTGACGAAGGTCGGGAGATAGCTGTGGTATTGCGTTTGGTTCCTTCGAATCACGGTCTTTTTTGAGCTCTTTTACTATGTCTTCAGTTTGCCGGACTGACAGTTTCTTTGAAATGATCATGTCGCGAACTTTGAGCTGCATTTTTTTCTCATCAAGAGAACACAGGGCTCGTGCATGTCCGGCAGTTAATGATTTTGCCTGCAAGTCGGTCAAAATTTCAATGGGAAGACTTAAAAGTCTAAGACTGTTTGCAATCGTTGCACGGTCTTTACCGACTTTCGAGGCCAAGGTGTCTTGTGTGTACGCGTGTTCGTCGATAAGGCGCGAAAAAGCGCGCGCTTCATCGAGGGCACTGAGTTCTTCTCGTTGGATGTTTTCGATAAGCGCAAGTTCCAGAGAACTATGTTCTGTGGGTCTGCGCACCACGCAAGGAACTTTGTTCAGTCCGGCCAGCTGAGCAGCTCTCCAACGTCGTTCACCAGCGATGATTGTGTATTGTCCGGGTATGCTCGTCGCAGCCACGACGATGGGTTGCAGGATTCCGTAGTTCTTAATGCTGACTGCGAGTTCATCCAAAGTTGAACTATAGAATTCGGTTCGTGGTTGATCCACGAGGGGTGTGAGCTGTGATGGCGCCAGTTCGAGAACATTTTGCCCATCGGACTGAACGTTTCCAACTCTCTTCTCAACATCAACGAGGTCTGCGGTTTTCAAGTCTTGAAGAGTTGGGGTTGGCTTGACCGTTGGTGCTGGAGTTGCTCTGTTTTCGAGTGTGGAAGGCGGGGGTTTTGGTGTTGCAGTTTTCCCGGCGTCTTTTGAATCGACAGCTGCCTTTTGTTGAGTGTCGGAAATGTGCTGGCTCGTTGGAATAGTTCCAACGAGATTATGGGTTGGGACCTTTGCCAGATCTGGGTTGAGCAGTGCGCCGAGGCCGCGGCCGAGTCCGTTCGGTTTCTTTTGCATTCATGACCTCCCTGGTTATGGATGTTGGATTTCTGGTTTGTTTGTGCTTGCAACTTTTTTACTTGGCGATTTGGTCCGTTTGAGTTGCGTCCTTGCCAGCAGTTCTTGAGCAGCCTCCATGTAGGCGAGGGCACCGGGGCTTGAAATGTCGTACAGAATGATTGGCTTGCCGTGAGAGGGTGCTTCTCCCAGTTTCACGTTGCGTGGAATCCGGGTGCTCAATACAAGTTCTTTGAAATGTTCACGCACGTCGACCTCGACTTGATGGGAGAGGTTGTTGCGACGGTCGAACATGGTCAGCAAAATTCCCTCCAAGTCTAGGTTTGGGTTCAGGAATTTTTTGACCAATTCAACGGTCTTCATGAGCTGCGAGAGCCCTTCCAGGGCGAAATATTCGCATTGGAGCGGGACGAGAATACCGTGTGCAGCCACCAGAGCATTTACGGTGAGGAGGCCGAGTGCCGGTGGACAGTCGATTAAAATATAGTCGTAGTTGTGTTTTACCAGCGACAATGCGTCCTTGAGTCTATGCTCGCGTCCTAGTGCTGAAACAAGCTCAATCTCGGCGCCAATCAACTCTTGATTAGCCGGGATCAGGTCAAGGCAGCTGAGCTCAGTCTTGACTATACAGTCTGCCGGCTCGGCCTCTTGGATTAGCATTTCGTAGCTGCTTGGCTTGATATTGCGAGCTTCGACTCCAAGCGCGCTGGACGCGTTTCCTTGTGGGTCGAAGTCAACCAAAAGAACCCGGTACTCTGCTGCTGCGAGCGAAGCTGCAATATTGACAGCTGAGGTCGTTTTTCCGACTCCACCTTTTTGGTTTGAGAGCGCAATAATTCTTGCATCTGCCATGTGGTTGCCTCCGTGTCGCCCGACTTGGCATTCGGCTTATGAATTTTTTCTAACGTACGGTCAGTGCGGTTGTTCTTACATCGGAGTCAAGCGAGCCCGCAAGTCGCTCCGCTGTTTAAATTATTTTTGCCAGTGTTTTCCCACCAGACAAAAGGTTGACGATGTTTCACGTGAAACGCTCACATAAAGAGCAAATACATGTTTCACGTGAAACACTCTCCCTAGCAGCAGCACAGTGATCAAAAAACGCCCTCTCTTTTGGCGAAAAATGTCCATCGCAAAAAATCGGGGCTTGGGCATACTCGAACTCCTCAACAACGAAAGGAGTCATGAGTGATCCAGCAACCGAGTCAAAATCTAACATATATCCTTGAACGTCGGCTCGAGAGTGAAAGTCAACGATGGATATCGGCGCTGAAAAGCGGGTTCAATGTCGCAGTGGCATGCACAGACAAGGAACTGAAGGATGTGGTCGAATCATTTATCGAGCGTCGCCAACATTTAAAGAAGCATCGACCTCTTCATCGAGTCACCGACGGACGTCTCAACCCACTCACGGATGCAACGGATTCTGAGCCAGACGAGACTGATGCAAAGTCGTCTGTCCGCGATGGGGGGCCTCAACTTACAGTTCATTGGGGAGAGCCCAAGCCCGGCCTCGCAGCTGTTCACTTTCAACTGCCAAGTCTGCTGAATCTGCTCCCAACACCTGCCACAATGATTCTCCAGATCCTCGAAAGCACCCAGCTCGAAAAATACCTCGACGCTTTTGACGGCAAAAAGATGACCCAACTCAAAAGAATTCTTGAGCTGAGTGGGCCAGAATACTTCTTTGATTCAGTCATTCAGATCGCGTACCTCGCCGGATTTCGGGGCAATGAGGAGGAGTCGCATCGCGAATTGGAGAGACGCCTGATGCACTGTGAAAAAACGAAACAAATCGACTTGTTGCTTGGTCCAGCATCGGCCTCGGAACAGCAAACCTCCGCCATGGGTTTGGTTTTTGAGAAATTGTTAGCCTTGCCGGACCCACACGACGTACTGAAAGCCTCGTTGGCCTTCTACGTTTTTCATGGTCGGAACCTGACCCAGGCCGAGGCAAGCAAAATTCTAAAAATCTCCCGTTCGACCCTGCAATCCCACCTTCAGCTTGCGGAACGGCTGAATGTTGCTGAGTATTTTATTCCAGCCAGGAGCCATGCGTAGGTCTTGGCGGATTGGCCAAGTCCGACCTTGTAAATGCAGCAAAATCAGCTGCACAAACTGCGTCTTCAGAGCACTTGCGCAGGCATAAACTAAACAGTAAGAAACCGCCCAATGGCCCCCGAGCCGCCCGATTCACACTGGTCAGATCCCATCAAAAAGGGAATTACAAATGTCGGAACTGAAACTAAAACCTGAGCTTATTCCAATGGTTGTGCAGGGAGGGTTCTATCTCGCTGCTTTGGTAAGTACTCAGATTTTGCTCGTGAAACCTCTATTGGCCCTGACTGCCGAACGCCGGCGCAGGACACAAGGGGCTGAGGAATCCGCAAAAGGCCTCGAGGTAAAGCTCGATCGATTGGAAAAATCCTACCACGAAGCGCACAAGTCGGCGGTAACCGAAGCGCGTGATTTGCTGAATAATCAGATACTTGCAGGGCAGGCGGAGGCCTCCGGAATCCTTCAAGAGGGACACGAAACCGCCAAGTCGAAACTGGTCGAGGTCAAGGAAAAGATCGCAAGCCAAATTAGCCAAGAGAGGGCAAAGATCCCGGCCATTGTAACTGAATTGTCAGATGCTGCTTTGAGTGGTCTGCTCAAAAACGTGCTCGTTGTCGGTTTTGCATCTTTGGGTGTTTCTGCGGTTGCTTCTGCAGGCACAACTGCTGTGGATCCCTACTATGGGATCCTCTGGCCATACTTTCAGTTCACTGTCTTTGCAGCCGCGCTGACGTTCCTTGCAAGAAAAGCAATAAGCAAGATGCTTGATGATCGTCGTGATGCACTTCGCACCAAGCTTTCGGAAGCGCGTGAAGCAATGACAATCGCACAACGCAAAAGTGACGAATATGAAGCTAAACTCAAAAATCTGCAGACTGAAATAGACGCTATCCGCAAGGAATATGCGGACGATGGAGTCCGGCAAAGAGACAAGCTGATCCACGAAGCCAAGCAGGCTGCTGATCAACTTCTGCGTGATGCGGAGCGTGTTGGCCAGCAGCTCATTTCTGAAGGCAAAGAACAGCTTCGCCAGGAGATTTTCGATCAGGTCGTTGCGACGCTTGATTCGAAACTCAATGGTGACGTGCTGAACAAAGTTGACTCATCCTTGCGACAGAACGCAATCAAGGGATTGCAGAATGCCGCGCGGGCCTCGGAATCTCATTAAGCCAGAAACGGAGAACATAGAATGAAGGTCAGCACGGGACAATTGGCGCGCAGATATGCGACCGCATTGTACGAGAGCGCGGTCGAAGCAAAACAGATTGACGTTTTGGCGAATGAAGCGGGCGCTCTTCTGAGTCTGCTTACGCCGGAAATTGAAATATTTTTTGCCAGCCCCGCTCGTAATGCAACCGACAAACAAAATCTGATTGAGACGCTCATTGAGAAAATGAAACTCAGCTCCGTGACCGGACGCACTTTGTTTTTGATGGCTCAAAACAATCGTTTGCCTCATCTCCGATTGG
>JBDLRR010000410.1:0-3984 GCA_039799985.1 Pseudomonadota bacterium
GACAAGCTCAACTTGAGCCCCACCGATTTTCGTTCCGAGACAGTCGTGCAGAGTGTTGGGGGCATGGCCCAGAAGTTAGACGCAGAAGATTTGTTTTGATGCATGAACGCAAAGGTGAGGAATACGCATGATGGACGCGCTTCCACAATTGAGCAAATTTGAAAAACTTGGTGAAATTCTTTTTCGCTTGCGGGACTACACTCCGATTCCTCTCATCATCTGTTCGATTTTGTTTGCTCAACCCACGTTGGTGTCGTTGTTGGCTGGCGCATGCGTTGCGCTTGCCGGAGAGTTCATTCGCACTTACGGCGTGGCTTACATCGGCACCATCTCGCGGACACGCAGCTATTCCAACGGTCAGTTGGTTCAAGAAGGTCCTTTCGCCTTGCTGCGCAACCCGCTTTACTTTGGAAATCTTGTATTGAGTGTCGGCTTGTCGCTGATGAGCAATGTGAACTGGTTGCCAATGCTGGTGGTCGTGGTTTTTTACGCTCAATACATTCCTGTGGTTGCATGGGAAGAGCGCAAGCTGACCCACATCTTTGGTGCTGCCTATGAGCAATACAAAGTCAGCGTTCCAAACCGTTGGTTTCCAAGTTTGTCCAGAATCCGTGCCACAAGTTTGTATGCTGCACCCAACTCGTGGGGACCTGCTTTGCGCAGTGAAAAGCGGACTCTGACTTCCGTGGTCACTTACTTTGTCATCATGTCATTCTTGTACTGGGCACTTTCAGCCGGTGCTTTTCAATTGCCACTCATAACCTTGATTCAGCCCTGAAAGTGTAAAAAAAAAATACAATCCGACTTTATATTACGCGCACTTTTCGTCACCCTCGACAACTTATCTCAACCCGGCAAATTTCTCCCGTTCATCGATCGAGTCCCACTCCGAAGACATCTTCAGTGGGCTCTGCGGGTGGTATTGCAACACTCCAGGGACGGAGCAAAACAGCCTCGATGCGCAGGATGCGCACCTGAATCTTGGAAGAAGATTCGGGACAGCCAGGAAGGCCGATTCTCAGGAAGAGAATCAGTCAGGAGGCGAGTTGATCGGCCGCTTTTACGCGGAGCCCACTTTGTACTCCGGGTTTGGCACCACCAGCCCGGAGTTCGTTCAAAAAAAAATGGCCGGCAGGATGCCGGCCATTGTCTTTTATGCAGACAATCAAAGGTGCTCCAAAGAGCCTTCCACCTTGGTTTCAGGCCTTTGAAGGCGACCTTTTCAAAACAATCTTACTGCTTGACCGCCTTGAACATCATCTTTTGAACCATGCCGCGCTCGCCGCCGGTTTGAGCGTTGCACAGAGGATTCTGGTCAACCGAGCGTTGAGTTCCAGTCATTTCAAAAAGAATCTCGCTGTCGGTCAACTTGGTCATCGAGATGTTCATGGCCTCAATGATTTTGCAATTGACGAAAGACTCGCGACCATCCTTATCCTTGACCGGAAATCCTCTGAAATATTCTTTCTCATCTCGCAGGGCTGCGGTGTTTGTGCTCGTGTAGTTCACAAGTCCCATGAGATGTTGCTCACGCGCACGGGTTGGGCCGTTGGTGCGCATGACAAACTTGTCAGCACTCGGTGCACCCCAGTTCAACTGTACATCGCGAACGCACTTGGCAGGGCCCTGGTTGCGGCTATTCTGGAAATAGTAGTCGGCATAGCACTGCAGTTGTTGCATACTCCCGAGAGAGTTGCTCGAGCATGTTGTACCAACGGCAACTTCGCTGCGGCTGACAGTTCCTGAAGGTTGAAATGCAGCGCTCATGTCATCAGTCATAGCGCCACCAATATTTTGGCAAGAAATGGCCGCACCATTGTAGGTACCTCCGCTTGTGCAGACTTTCAAAGCTGGAATCTTGTCAAATGTGCCGTTGCAGTTTCCGGTCGTCCATGTGACTTTGCTCCAGTCGTCTATTTTTGCAGGAGTTCCGTCGGCAAGTTTGCAGCCCGAATCACGGCTGTTCAAACTGACTTCCCAAAACGTGCCATTTGCGGCGGATGCCTTGCAGCGGAAGACGCCGATTCCGTTCAAATTGTAAGGTCCGCAATCGCGCATTGGTCGTTGCGTCACTGCACCTGTGTACTTCCAACCTTCAACCCAACCGTCTGACCACGTGAAAGGTCCTTCAGTTACACCCGAGTTCGAAAAATCAACGCCCGCAGCAGCCTGGGCTTCTGCGTTGCTGAAGCCCAAGCGTGAGCCACAAGCTTTGAATGCATCCTCGGAGCTCCAGATGCTGGCAACTGAAACATCCGCTTCACCACGTTTGCCGACAATGCGTTTAAGGAAAACACGCTCTCCTTCTTTAGGACCTTCACATTGAGTGTTTGCCGCGCAAGCAGTTTGATAACCTTCTGGCAAATCGGTGCTGGCCTTGAGCGTCCAGTTGCCCGAGAAGTCGAAGCCATTGCCGCTGAAAGCCTTCACAGCACTTTTGAAGTTTGCAACACTGGCTTTCGCTTTGCCGGTGGCGGTGTCGAGAGCAATTTTGCCCATGTTGGTGTTGCCTGAGAATGCAAGGCGAGAGTCGCTTTGCGTTTCGCCATTGACATTCTTGGTTTCGGAATTTTCAAACGTCATGGTTGCAACGGTTTCCGTGCCCTTCAAGACAAAGCAGCCTACAGCAACATCGTTTGCTTCGATTGACAGTGAAAAGTTTCCATCCGCATCAACAGTTCCAGTTCCTGCTTTGGGTGGAAATGAAAACGAAACGCAATAGACTTTAAGGTCTGCAACTGAAACGTCGCTGGTGGCATTCAAGCCATCGAGCGCAAGAGCCGCGGCAGAAGAAGAATTCTCCAGTGCCAGCTGACCAGAAATGGTGATTGCTGCACCTTCAGCAAGTGAACCATCAGACACAGACGATTTCTTTTTGCCACAACCTGCAACCGCCACAGCAGCAGCCAACAAACCCACAGCGCACATATTCCAACGGGCTGACTTCATCGAAGCACTCCTTCACGGAAATGAGAAACCGAACTCAACAAAACACGAAAAAACGGAACGTCACGTGACGCATCCGACCCCGTGAGTATCCCGCAAACGGGCAGCTCCTCGAAGATGAATGTCAATCTGGCAACCGGGCTGATTTTAAATCGACAAAAATTGCACCCCGTTATTCGGGAGGCAACAGAGTGTCCATCAATTCAAAATTGGAATCAGGCTCTTGGCAATTTCAGAGCGTCAGCAGCGAATAGACGCCCGCAGTGGGAGCCAACTCCTGAAGAGCCTTGCGGCCGTTGAGGAAGGAAAGTTCAATGACAAAAGAGAATCCGGCGGTGGTGCCGCCATTTGATTGCACCAGGCGTGCCACGGCAGATGCCGTTCCACCCGTGGCAATGACGTCGTCCACAATAAGGTAACGGGATCCGGGCTGGATGGCGGCCTTTTGAATTTCAACGTGGTCGATTCCGTACTCAAGCGTGTAGCTCTGCTTGAGGACTTCGCCAGGCAACTTGCCGGCCTTGCGCGCAGGAATAAAAGGAAGTCCCAATTCAGCAGCGAGGGGGAGTCCAAAAAGAAAGCCACGGCTTTCCATGCCGATGATGTGCGTTGCTCCGCAATCACCCGCATGTTCAGCCATGTGGCGCATGACTCTTTTGAACGACGCCGGATTGGCCAATAGAGGACAAATGTCCTTGAAGACAATCCCTGGCTTGGGGAAGTCTGGGTAATCTTTCAAAATAGAGAGCAGTTCTTGTTGAATATTCATGTCTGGGTCCTTGGCCTTGAAAATTAAATATCGTCGTCGCCGCCGCCACCGCCGCCTTTGCCCTTGAAGTTTCCGGCTGCAGACTGGCGGAGGAATTCGATTGCGAACTCAGAAATTTCGCCATCAAGAACCTTCTGCGGGTCGGACGACTGGCAGAGGGTGCGTGTGTCTTTGACCATCTTGTAAGGGTGCAGAACGTACGATCGGATTTGCGAACCAAAAGCATTGTCCATTTTAGAGTCTTCAATGGCGCGGCTTTCGGCAGTGCG
>JBDLRR010000411.1:0-2895 GCA_039799985.1 Pseudomonadota bacterium
AAAAAGCGATGTGTCATGAGGAAGGCTCAGAACCCGCGTTGCGGGGTTGGCATCCAACAAATTGATGACCTCTGCCTTGGCTTCGTAGGAAACAATGAATTGGGATTCGTTGCCCAGTCGATTCACGGCATAGGAATCCTTTATTGAAGCAGTTGATTGACCGCCATTGAAAAGGAAGAGATTGATTGAGGATGAACTTCCCAGCAGCACGCCATCGCGGATTGGCTGTGCGAAACGGTCTTCATTTGACGCAGGAAGATTGGCAGAAAACGCCTCATCGCCCGTGTTGGTGTTCAATACAGACAATCGGCTTTCCAGCGGCAAATAACCCGCTATGCGGGACTCATTTGACAACGGCACATCGGCGACATTGATGGTTAATCCGATTGTTTGGACGACGACCGGTTTTGGTTCAACCGTTCTGGAACTCATGGCCCCGGCGGATGAGCAGGCCACCGTAAATTGTGTTGTCGTCAATGCCAACGCCAACGCCAACGCAGAAGCCTGTGCTGTAGATGCGCGACGGGCAATCTCGGATTTCGTTGAACCGAAGCGTTTTTTTTTGGAAACCATGTCACAACTCCCTCGCTGGCGAACCAAATTCCCACAGCAGGCCTGCCGTCATGAACGTTGTGTTCATGGGGAGCACGCCGAAGGTTTCAAACACGCGTCGTTCAAATGCCTGCCCTCTTCCCAGTGAGAATTTCAAGGGGATTGAGGGATTGAATTTGAATGTTGAATCCAGCCACCATCCCCAGCGCAGTGAACGAGCTTCGTTGGATTGGCTGTCGAGTGTCGAATCGTCCTGAAACTTCAAGTTGCTGGTCACCCGTTGTCCGTGGATCCCAAGGCGAAATGCAAATTTGTCGCCCAGGTGCAGAACTCTTGAAATCCCGCCTCCCCACTTGCTGACCTTCAGCGTTGCGCTGATGCCTTCACGCACTTCTTTGGTTGATGTCGAGTCGAAAGCCAGACGTGCAAAGGCATCCCAGTTTTGCCACTCTCCTCCCACCGCAACTCCGTGATCAACAAGAGCCGAGGATCCAGTCAGTTTTTTAATGCGTGAATCGTCGGGCAAATCAATCGCGATCGAATAGGAGGCATAATACGGTGGCGGCGCGAGAATCTTTTGCAATGAGATTCTTTCGCCGCGAGCAATGTTCAGCGCAAATCGCCTCGGTTCATCTTCATCGGGTGAGTACACTGAAATCTCATTTTTACCTTCCTCGAGCGGAATGGCCAAGGGAAGTTCCACTGGCACTCCTTTTGCCACACCCACCGAGTAGCCTTCATATTTTTGAGACCAAGCCTCCAGAACCGGTTTACCGTCACGCTGCCGCTGACCTTTCAGCGCAAAGTCGGCGTCGCCAATCATCTCGGCATCCAATGTTGGCCGTTGTCGACCCTTGGTGAAGGCGTAGGTGCGCGCTTTGGCGTGGTCGTGCGCTTCCAGGAGCGAGACGCTGCCGTCGTTGTCGCGATCGCCCGAGGCCAGCGCTTCCACAAAAAAATGTGAGTAGACATCAGCTTTCAGATCGTCCGATTCAAGTGCGGTTTCGTTGCGCGACGAGGCGGCAAGGATGACAGAACCCTCCGAGACCTTATCGAGAGAGCGGATGCTGCCACCTTTTTCTCCACGTCGGAATTCGGCTACTTCGGAAGTGTAGCGCGACTTTCCCACGCCCGAATGACAGGTTGCAAAAACGACAGCCTTGCGACGTGATTTGAGTCTCGAAATCCAGTTGCGCATTTCTGCGTGAGAAAATGATGTGCGGCCGAGGTTGCTGTTGAGTGTGTCATGCAGGACGACAACCGGCTCCAGAGTATTGTCGCGACCTATTTTCAGTGTGCCGTGGGATGAGATATAGACAAAAACCACATCGTCGGCGCTTGCGGACTTTTTGATTTCATCGAGTCTCTTGCGCAATTCCTGAAGAGTGGCTTTCTCGTTCAGGAGACTCACGTTTACTGCCTGATATTCAGTGTCGGCACCGATGTTCTTCAAAATGGTTGAAGCATCGGATTCTGCCCATTTCAATGTGGGCCAGAACGGGTCCGAAAATTTCGAAACACCAACAGCCAGAATGTGCATTTTTGCCTTGCGTGGCTTTTGCAACTGCTCTGCAGCGTGGGCTTCATTGTCATTGAAGACGAAGGGCAACGTCTGGAATGACAATGCTGCAAATAAACTGAAAGCAAATGCAATACAGCGGTTCATGGTTTTCAACGACTCCAATAAGAGCATTGATTGTTGAATCTTTCGGATCTCGTCTTCATTTCTGCTTCTGAAAGCCTGTCGGGTGGCTTTGGACCCTCGGCTGCTTTGACGCAAATGATGGTGGGTGTCTTGTCTTCGAGCACAAAGCTCCATTCGCTGCCGTTGACCGTTGGCGCATGAAACTGTTCCAACGGTGGTGTCAGAAGATCGAGTTGGCGGATGAGTTTGAGTTTTCCACTTTCGTGGACTTCAACCCGCAGGCTGCGCAAGTTTTGAGTCTTGATGCGCAGCGAAACAACGTCTTTGCGCTCTTGCTGTAAAGCTGCGTTGTCGTCAGATGCAACAAGAGAAAATTCGGCTTCGATTTTCGGAAGAGGCAAGACCGAGGCTCCGCCGCTCTTGCTTCGACCCACCGGGAGCCCGGGTATGGATGCCGCGTCGGGAGTCTCTTTAACCAAAGAAAATTCATCTTCCAAAGACAGTTTCCCTGAGCCGGGTGCCCAAATGAATATGAGAAAAGACGCAGCCAACAATGCTGCCTGAAATTGCATCTTTCCTTTGGAAACAAAGCCATGACGGCGTTGCTCGGCACTGTATTCTGCAACCATCAAGCGGGCGAACTCTTCGTCATTCAGAAGTCGAAAAGAGCCCGGCAGTTGGTCGGGTGAGTTGCTCAT
>JBDLRR010000412.1:0-4679 GCA_039799985.1 Pseudomonadota bacterium
AAGAGGCCCAAGCTCATTCTGATGGCATCGCGACGTGATTTGACTTCCGACATCTGACTCTCCTGCAGTGAGTGAAGATAGAAAAAAAGGGGACATCCAGCAGACGCCCCGGCCATTCGACAATATCAAAAAATCAGTCAAAAAGTGAGTCGGTTCAACTCGGCAATTTATGCTTGGTTCAAAGTCTTGAACGCGATGCAACCGTTGGTTCCACCAAATCCAAACGAATTTGAAATCGCCGCTCTGATTGGTCGTTCAACGGCCTTGTGAGCGGTGTAATTCAAGTCGCAAACGGGATCTGGAGTGTCCAGATTGATTGTTGGTGGAATGATTCCCGTATGCAGGGCCATCACCGTGAACACCGCTTCGATACCTCCGGCCGCACCCAAAAGATGCCCGGTCATGCTCTTCGTTGAGCTGATGTTCAACGAGTGTGCATGCGCGCCGAACAGTGTTTTGATTGCAGCAGACTCGTTGGCATCATTGGCTTCTGTCGAGGTGCCATGGGCATTGATGTAACCAACGTCTTCAGGTTTGATACCGCCAGTCTTGAGCGCCTGGGCCATTGCTCTGACTGCACCTTCGCCACCCGGCGCGGGTGAGGTCATGTGGTACGCGTCGCCGCTCATGCCGTAGCCGCACAACTCTGCATAAATGCGTGCGCCGCGGGCCTTGGCAAATTCCAAATCTTCAAGGACCAATACACCAGCTCCTTCACCCATCACAAAACCGCAACGGTCTTTGTCGAAGGGTCGCGATGCGCGGGTGGGTTGGTCTGCAAATTGCGAGCAGAGCGCCTTCATTTTTGCAAATCCTGCAAACGCCAATTGGCTCAATGCAGCTTCTGATCCGCCTGCGATCATCACCTTGGCGCGACCGGTTTGGATGAGCATCAGTGCTTCACCAATCGCGTGCGTGCCACTGGTGCATGCGGTTGTGACGCAAATATTTGGGCCTTTTGCGCCCAACTCCATTGCCGTGATTCCTGCTGCCATGTTCGCGATGAATCCGGGGATTGTGAATGGAGAGACTCGCCCCGGATCTTTTTCGTGCATGGTGACAATCTGTTCTTCAAGATACGACAAACCACCAACGCCAACGCCAATCGAAACGCCTGCGTCATTCTTTATTTCTTCGGTGAGTTCGAGTCGTGCGTCCGTCAACGCCATGCGGCTGGCGGCGACTGCCATCTGAACAAAACGCTGATTCCGGCGAGCTTCCTTTTCATTGGAAAAATACTTTGCCGGGTCGAAGTTCTTCACTTCGCCGCCGATCTGGACGCTTTGCTTGCTCATGTCCAGACTTGTGATCTTGGAAATGCCGCTCACGCCGTTGATGGCGGCTGTCCAGCAGCTCTCGAGGTCGTTTCCAAGCGGCGAAAGAATACCCAAACCTGTGACGGCGACTCGTTTCATGATGAACCTTTCTCTTGGCAGTGGCCACACTCCGTTGGCGCGTGCGTTGCGGGACTATACGTTTGCGTATAAACCTCTGCAAGAACGGGGGAAGAATGAGTCCGGTGGTAAATGAGAATATTTTGTCAGCAGAGTGCTATCTTTGGGATTTTGATGGATGCTTTGCCGACACGGAAAAGTTGCATTTTTTGGCCTACCGTGAGGCATTTTCAGCATTCGGGCATTCGATTTCCGAGGCTTCATATTACCCATCTTTCACTCATCTAGGCGATGGCACCCGGAGGGAAATCGAGGCGAACGGCCTTCAAATCTCTGAGGATGAGATTTCCCGGTTGAAGTTCAGCGCCTATTCTCGGCTGATTCGGCAAGGGCCCGTTGCCTGTTTTCCCGAGACGCTCGAATTGGTTCGGCTCATGCGTTCACGGGGAGCAAAAGTGGCCATTGCCAGCAACAGTTCTGAAGAGGAAATAAGAACTGTTCTCGACACAGCAGGATTCCCAACCGAAGAGCTTGATCTCATTGTCGGCAAACAAAACAATCTTCGTAAAAAGCCAGCGCCTGATATTTTTCTCCATGCATTGCAATTATTGAATTGTCAGCCGAATCGCTCGATTGTGCTGGAAGACTCCAATCGGGGCCTTCAGGCGGCGGCCGCTGCAGAGTGTCCTGCCATCTGGATCAGGACCCGTTATAATGACGGGCTCGTCAGCAACGAGCAGCGCATTGGCGAGTTCTCACATTCTCAATTGCTGGCCCTCCTGCGTTCGATGGGATGAAGGATTGCGTCCTGACCAGCAGAAACGGAACCGATTTTATGTGGATGGACAATTGGGTTCTCAATCAACCCTTCCGAAACTGGCCCGAGCCGCAGGATGCTCCGTTTCATCACCGCGTCCTGTTCCGATTTTTCGAGACACAACGGAACACGGTGGTTCTTTCCAGTTCAAACACTGCCCAGCGTGAAGCTTTCGAAAGCGTGTGCCAGGCATTGGATGTTCCGATTCTGCAAAGACGAGGCGGTGGCGGGACAGTGCTGTTGGGGCCCGGATGTTTGGTTTTGACTTTTGCATTTTTTGCCAAAGATGTTTTTTCAAATCAAAGATATTTCTCTTTGATTAATGGAATTTGGGCTGATGCGATGGCGGACGCTGGAATTTCTGGGATGGTTACGCGTGGACATTCCGATTTGGCCGTTGGTGACAGAAAAATCGCAGGCACGAGTTTGTTTCGTAGAAAACATTTGGTGGTGTATCAGGGAAGTCTGCTCGTGGATCCCGATTTTGAATTGATGCGCCAGGTGTTGCAGCATCCCAGCCGTGAACCTGATTACAGGCTCGGGCGTTCTCATCGGGAGTTTTTGGTTTCGGCCAGAGAGCTGGGTTACCAGGGCAGTACCCGGGAGTTGGCTGGGCACTGTTCGAGATTTTTCAGGCAGCATGCATCTGGCTATTTGTTTGATGATTTTGCGGATTTGAAACAAATTCCTGAACACCAGTTCAATTTTAGTTGACCGGTCAGTCAATTTGAAATAACCCTTTCGATATTCTGACAAAGCGAGTGGCAATCTCGAAAAGGAGGGTTTTCCATGAAAGCAAATTTTTTGCTCAGACTGACCAGTTTGGTGAGTCTGTTTTCCCTTTCAGCCGCAGCCTCTGTCTTGATCATTCCTGCGCCTTCAGTCACTCATCCTGCGGATCAAAATCCAACTTCAATGGGGACGGGATGTGAGCACAGCGAAACTGCCTTCCGTTGTGTCAGGTTTCATTACAACTATGACGGAGACACACTGATGGTCTCAATCGCCAATGTGCATCCTTTGTTGGGGCAAAAGGTGTCGGTTCGGATTGCTGGAATTGATGCTCCCGAATTGCATTCTGCAGAGCCCTGTGAACGCGCTGCGGCCGTTGTGGCGCAACAACTTGTGCGGAATCAGCTTTCTCGCGCACAGCGTGTTGACCTTGAGCGCGTGCAGCGCGACAAATATTTTCGAATTCTGGCCGATGTGCGCGCCGATGGAGAAAGTGTTGCACAGATGCTTATCGCTCAAGGTCTGGCATACCCATACAATGGTGGTACGAAACAGCGTATCGATTGGTGTGCGCGTTGAACCAAGCTGATTCGAATTTCAGTTTGTTGACGTGAGAAGGTCCAGTGCCGAATTTTCGACATCACGATGACAAACTGCGCGCAGCGTTCGTGGATTCAAAGCCGACAGTCGAAGTCCGTGGTTAGATTCAAGCTCGGTCAGAACTTCCATTGCTGGGCTCGAAAATTTCATCAAGACAATGTTGGTTTCTGGTTCGGGCACTTCTGCCAGTGGATATTTTTTGCTCAACCAGGTTGCCAGTTTCTTGGCCTTGAGATGGTCTTGTTTCAGTTCCACCAATTGATGCTTGAAGGCATAAAGAGCCGCTGCCGCGAGGATTCCGCATTGACGCATGGTACCTCCCAGTCGTTTACGCAGCAGCTTTGCGCGTTGAATGTGGAGACTGCTGCCAATCAGACAGCTGCCTGCAGGTGCGCCAAGACCTTTGGAAAAGCAGACAGAAATAGTTGAAAATAGCTTTCCATAGTCGGGTAGTGGAATTTGTGTTTCGACTTGCGCATTCCAGAGCCTTGCGCCGTCGAGATGAAATGCCAGATTTTTATTTCGGCACCAGTCTGAAAGAGCGTTGAGATGCTCAAACGGATGGATACGTCCGCCCGAAAACAAATGTGTGTTCTCCACAATCAGCATGCGGGTGGGAGGAATCACAAGTGAATCGGGAGAAACAAAAAATTCATCGAGCTTTTGCAGATCGGGCAAAAATCGATCGATGATGGCCAAAGGAACAGGTTGCACCCCTGCGAGAGCGGATAGAGCTCCGCTTTCTGCTCTCAGAATATGGAGGTCCGAGGCTCCCAGAAGTGCTTCGCCGTGCCGGCAATGAAGCTGTGCGGCAATCTGATTGCTCATGGTTCCGCTTGGAACAAACATTGCAGCTTCATGACCGAAGGCAGCTGCGATTGTTTTTTCCAAGGCGCAGACAGAAGGATCTTCGTCATAAAACGAATCGCCGACTTCAGCTTCGGCCATGATTTTCCGCATGGCAGCAGAAGGCTTGGTCAGTGTGTCGCTGCGCAAATCAAGAATATGCGGATTAACGTGCATGAACCGAATCAAATCGCGGTGCGGAGCAGATGATCGTTAATGAATCGCTCCAGTTTCGCAGAGTCTTCGGGTTGCATCTGAAGAAGTCGCAATACGTAACCGGCTGGAGTGGT
>JBDLRR010000413.1:0-10922 GCA_039799985.1 Pseudomonadota bacterium
GAAAAGCGAAATGCAGAGGAACGGCGCTGGGCTTTGCTTCGTGACAGGTGTCTCCACCCACAACCAGGTCTACCAATGGCAGGACGCCGAGGCTTTCCAACAGTTTTATCGATAATTTTTCGGGTTTGTTTGTGATGACCGCAACCAGTCCGAGGGTTTTTGCGTCTTCCAAAGCCGAGCGAATGCCGGGATACAGTTTGGTTTCAACCGCAATGCAGTCGTTGTAACGCTGTTCGTACATTGTCTGGACGTGCGCAAGTTTGACTTCATTGGCGAGCTCGCCTGCCGGCGAAACAAAATCATTGAAGCAATTCAGATAAAGCTCGCGCATGCCTCGGTTGACGTGAGGCACAAGGTCTTCAAATGTCCGTTGTGGAAGTCCAAGCGCTGATCGAACATGTTGCGCGGCAGAGACCATATCAATTCGGCTGTCTTCGAGAGTTCCATCAAGATCAAAGAAGAAAAATTTCATGACAGTTTCCATCACTTTGTTTTTGCGAGATCTTCAACGCTGCCTTTTCCGTCTCCGCGTTCGCTGACACTGCGTTCACCCGAGCGCGAGCCTTTGTAGGCCGTAAACGATTGACCATTGTGGCTGCGAACAGAATGGGGAGTTCCACCGGGAATGAAAAGGATGTCACCTGCTTCGATGGTGACCGGGAATTCTTCGAAATGGAATGTCGTCACGCCAGCAACAGCGCCGCGAATTTCATCGTAATCATGAGAATGCAATGACCGCTCAAACCACGGCGGAATCGTTTGAAGATCGTAAACCTTGAAGCCATGCTTTTGCATTTCCTCAGCAACACTCTTTTCGGTGGGGGCTTCTTTGTGGGGCCATTTGATAACGCGTACCGACTCAATGAGGCTTTTCATTTTTGCTTGGATCCTTGCGCCTGGTAAAGATGATTCAGAACCGATCGCGAAACTTCCGCACATACGTGAATGTTGCAAGATCGCCAACCGTGTCAATGGCTTTTTGTAAGTCCGGTTGGTCCCAACGCAGAAACGGGTTGGTGGCAAATTCTTCTGACATATCAAGTGGAATTGTCATCAGTTCATGCGCTTCCAGGGCCTCAGCCAACATTTCGCTCTCGAGACGTTGAAGTCGTTTGACTTGAGCTTGGTTGTTTTCCCGAAGCTCGATGGCCACCCTGAGATTTTTGACGGTGTATTCGTGCGCACACCATGCCCGGACGTGCCCCCGAAGTTTTCTGAGACCTTTAAGCGCAAGAAGCATTTGCTCGTGGGTTCCTTCAAACAGTCCACCACACCCGGCACCAAAAAGAGCATCGCCCACAAATACGTCGAGCTCGTGGTCGGGATTGCTTTGGTCACAAACTACAAATGCAATGTGATCAAGAGTGTGACCACGCACGTCGATAACTCGCAAGGGAAATCCCATGATGGAGTCAGTATGGTGAGCCTTGGTTGTAATTCTCGAAACAGTGGTACCAGACCAGGATTCTGGAATGTTCATCCATTCCGAACACAAGATGAAGGGAGTTTTTTGTTGAGATTTTAAAAGAAAACTGACTCCACCTGTGTGATCGCGGTGGTGATGGGTCAGCATGACAGCTGTCAACGAAAGTCCACGAGCAGATATGAGGTTTTGCACCGGCGCGGCATCGCCCGGATCGATAGCGACGCATTCACGGGTTGAGCGTCTTTCCAAGACGTAAAAGTAATTGTCCTGGAATCCGGGGATCACGTGAAGAAGAAGATCGTTCTGCAATTCGCTTGAAAACGATCTTCGACGTTTGCTCATCAGTGGTTCCGTTCGGAAGGACTGCCCCAGTATTTTCCGAACAACGGCCACAGGGCCCGCTTTGTTTCTTGTGGAATGATTTCCGGAGAGGTCATGAGCGAGAACTGTGCCGCATTGAAAATCGGGTTGTCGGAGTGCTCTGGCAGTGAGGCAAGAACATTGCGGACAATGCGCTTCGACGCATCGACATTTTTCGTGAGCACGGCCAAAACAGCATCAACCGAGACAGCTTCTTCGTGCTCTTTCCAGCAGTCGTAGTCTGTCACGAAAGCCAGCGTGCAGTAGGGGATTTCGGCCTCACGCGCCAAAGAGGCTTCAGGCATTGCCGTCATGCCGATGATTCCGCAGCCTTCGCGGCGGAAGGAATGGCTTTCTGCCCTCGACGAAAAACGCGGGCCTTCCACACAAACATAAGTGCCTTCGTGGAACGCGACCACACCTTCGCTCTTGCAGGCCTCAAAAGCCACTTTTTGCAGCTGTGGGCAGTAGGGATCTGCAAGACTGACGTGGCCAACGACACCTTTGCCAAAGAAGGTCCGTTCGCGCAGAAAAGTTGTTTTGTCGAGAATCTGGTCTGGAACCACGACTGTTCCAGGTGCATACTTTTCCTGCAAACTTCCAACTGCGCTGACACTCAGAATGTGGGTGACGCCCAGAGATTTGAGAGCATAGATGTTGGCGCGGTAATTGACTTCCGAAGGAGTAAAACGGTGCCCTTTGCCATGACGTGGCAAAAAGGCGACCTGTCTTCCATTGACGTTGCCAGTGATGATCGTGTCGCTGGGCATGCCAAACGGAGTGTGAATGGAATGTTCCTGGATGTTTGTTAGACCTGGAAGGTCGTAGAGCCCTGAGCCACCAATCACACCCAAAAATGTTTTCTTCCCGCTCACGTCAATCTCCCGTCTTTTCGTCTCAGATTCGCTTGTTGTTGAATTTGTTGAGCAGGTCCTCCAGCGACGCAGGCGCAGATGGCTGCGTTGGCGTTGGTCGTTCACCAGGCCCATTGCTTCGTCGCTGTGAAGCACTTGAACTTGCCGAAGCTGTAGGACGATTGCTGCTGTTTCCCGGGGCCCTCTGGGGTCTGGGTTGTCCGGCTTGAGGCGTTGAAGAAGCTCCGGCGCGTTGTGAAGGACGTGAGCCCAAAGTTCCTGCCACACCTTCTTCCACGGCTCTGCGGCTCAGGCTGATGCGTTTGCGCTCTTTGTCGACACCGATCACCTTGACCTTCACTTGGTCGCCAACCGCGATGGCCGCTGAAGCATCTTTGACAAATTGATTTGAGAGTTCACTGATGTGAATCAATCCGTCCTGATGCACGCCGATGTCCACAAATGCGCCAAAGTTTGTCACGTTGGTCACAGTGCCCGACAACACCATGCCTTCCTGCAGACTGTTGAGGTCTCTGACTTCACGGTTGTAGGTGTGTTTAACGCCATCTTCGCGTGGGTCGCGTCCAGGCTTTTGAAGCTCTTTTACGATGTCTTGAAGTGTTGGAACGCCGATTTCTTCGGTGACGTACTTCTTCAGGTCGAGAGTGTTGAGAGCGTCGCGTTGTCCAATCAACTCATTGAGCGATTTTTTGAGATCCTCGGCAATGCGTTCGACGACTTTGTACGCTTCAGGGTGAACAGCAGTGTTGTCAAGCGGATTTGCAGCTTCGGGAATTCGCAGAAATCCTGCTGCCTGTTCGAAGGCTTTCGGACCAAAACCCATCACTTCGAAGAGAGCGGTTCTGTCTTTGAAAATCCCTTTTTGCTCGCGATGACGAACGATGTTTTTTGCAAGTGTCGGGCCAATGCCGGCGACGTAGGAAAGCAAACTTGGGCTTGCTGTATTGAGGTTGACGCCGACGTAGTTCACGCAGCTTTCAACAACTTCATCCAATTGCTTTTTGAGTCGGCTTTGGTTGACGTCGTGTTGATATTGACCCACACCGATGCTTTTGGGTTCAATCTTCACGAGCTCTGCCAGGGGATCCTGCAGTCGGCGTGCAATACTCACTGCACCGCGATACGTCAGGTCGAGGTCCGGGAATTCGTCACGTGCCACATCACTCGCTGAGTAGACGCTGGCGCCAGCCTCGTTGACAACGAGAACTTTGATTTTGAGATCCTTGTTGGCTTCAGCGATTTGATGAAAGAAGTCATCCATTTCGCGGCCAGCTGTTCCGTTGCCGATACTCACGTAGTCAACGCTGTAGCGTTTGATGAAGTCGAGCGATTTTTCAACGGCATTTTTGTTTTTTGGCGCTGTTGTTGGTTGTTCGATATCGGGAAAAATGGTGGTGTGGTCCAGAAGCTTTCCGGTTTCATCGACAACCACAAGCTTACTGCCGGTGCGAATTCCCGGGTCGACTCCCAACACGATTTTCTTCGGGATTGGCGGAAGCAACAAAAGAGAGCGAAGGTTTTTTGCAAATACCGAAATGGCTTCTTCTTCCGCCCGGCTTTTGGTTTCAAGTCGCAGTTCGGTTTCGATGCTGGGCGCCAAAAGGCGATTAAATGCATCTTTAATGCATTCGCTCATCAGCGTTTTCACGGGCGTTGAAGCTTTGTTTTCGATGCTGCGATCAGAAACAAGGGCCATCGCCGTCTCGACGTCGTAATCAACCGTCACTTTCAGAATTTCTTCTTTCTCACCACGACGGAGTGCCATAAGGCGGTGAGCGGCTATCGATTTCACCGGTTCTTTGAAGTCATAATAGTTGTTGTATTTTGTTTTCTTGTCTTTGTGTTCGTCGCGCACAATGGCCACGAACATCGCGTTGTCAAGAATCCACTGGCGCAGCTCGCCGCGCACGTCAGCACGTTCGGAAATCTGCTCGGCGATGTAGTCCTTGGCGCCCTGGATGGCAATTTCCAGTGTGGTCACTTCGGCATGTTGGCCGACATAGGAAACACACAAACTGACCAAATCTTCAAGTCCCGGATCCTGCTTGAGGATTTCCAATGCGAGGGGCTCAAGGCCACGCTCCTTGGCGATTTGTCCGCGGGTTCTCTTTTTCGGCTTGAATGGCAAATAAAGGTCTTCGAGTTCGGATTTGACCTTGCAGGTTTTGATCTTGGTTTCCAGCTGGGGAGTAAGTTTGCCTTGCTCCTGAATGGACTTGAGGATGGTTTCCTTGCGCTCACTGAGAGCGAGCACATATTCGAACCGATCGCGAATGTCGCGAATCTGCACTTCGTCCAGCCCGCCAGTTGCTTCTTTGCGGTAGCGCGCAATGAAGGGAACTGTGCAGTCGTCGAGGATGAGTTTCAAGGTGTTTTCAACCGGTGTCTTGGCGATTCCAAGTTCGGTTGAAATGTCGATCACGATTTCGGGAGTTAAAAGAATGTCCTTGTTGGCCATGGTCATCTCTCTCAGAATGATTCCTCAAAACAAAAAAGGGAAGTCTTAGCTGTAGACCCCCCTCCTTCATCACTCGACTGCGGAAGGTACCGCAGTCTGCCAGTTTACGTTAGCGAGCGCGATTGACAAGTTCTGTGCCGGCAAAGAAATACGCGAGCTCGATCGCAGCGTTTTCCTTGGAGTCTGAACCGTGGACCGTGTTTTCACCGATGCTTTCGGAGAATTCTGCGCGGATTGTTCCCTTGGCTGCCTTCTTCGGGTCGGTTGCACCCATCAATTCGCGGTACTTGGTGACAGCGTCATGAGCTTCGAGGGCCGAGACGACGACCGGTCCGGAGCACATGAAGTCGCAAAGCTCACCAAAGAATGGGCGCTCTTTGTGCACAGCGTAAAACTGTTCAGCTTCACGGCGTGACATGTGAATCATTTTGGTTGCAACGATGCGCAAGCCTGAAGATTCCATCATGTTGAAAATTTTGCCAACGAGATTGCGACGAACACCATCGGGTTTGATGATTGAGAAGGTCAATTCCATGCTGCATTCCTTTTTTGAATTTCGACCTCAGTCCGATCACCAGGCCGCTAGCTGGGTCGCAGTATTGTCAAAGCAGTACCACCTGTCAAATCGTCAGGCTTGGTAAATCGGTACGTTTAAAGTCAGGAAAAATCCGAGTCCATGCCGTAAGGGGGCTCGTGGTCCGGGGAAACGCTGAAACGGGCTGGAGAATTGAAAAAGGCCTCAAAATTGGGTCGTTTGAGTCGACCGTCGATATGGTCCATCAAGATTTTGAGGTCTGTTTTGAAGCGAGGATTGAGTTGGCGGAGGTCCCGGACTGTCTCTTTGAGAATCCGAAGCAGAAAGCAAAAATCATACAGGTTTTCTAGGTCTGAATTTTTTTGCGGCAGCAATTCAATGCCCGACGCGTCTTCAGCGATGGTCAGCAGGTACGAGCGCGTGAATGCGTTTTCCAACTCAATCAGCGAAGGCGCATACCTTTGTGGCTCAGAAAATTTTTCAAGCTTCCGGATAACGTGCTGTCCATATTCGCTCTCAGGCGAGAGAATTTCATTAAATACCGGCAGGCTTTCATTTCGTTCCGTGGTCGACCATGCAAATTGGAGACTGACCATCATTGCGGCAAGGTCTTTGAGGGCTGACTGCTTTTGGATTCGGTACTCTTCATCATCAAGACTGTCGGTTTCATAGTTCACCAGATAGAGCCCGTCGTCGCTCACGAGCACTTGTCCGAGGTGTGCATGTCCGTGCGTTCGGATCAGCAATCCCAGATGATCTGTGCGTTTTATTTTTTCAAACAAATCATGCGCAAAATCAGCCAGGCGATTGCAGTCCTGAGGCGATATTCCCTGTGAGGGTTCGATGTTGCGGATATGATAAATGCGTTCGTTGAGCTGGCGGAGAAGTGTTTCAAGCCATTTTTCTTTGGCTTCGCCCATGTTGGTTTCGGGATTCAACAGCTGGTTTTTGCGACTGTGGGTCATCGCAAGGTGAAATTCTGCCAATAATCGACCAAGTTTTCCCGTTGTTTCCAAAATGGAAAACCAGGTCACTCGCGATGAGTATTCGCGCATCGGTTCCGGATAGCGCGCATGTTGTATTTTTGCGGTGAGCTCCTGCCAAAGTTTCGCGTTGCTTTGGATGTAGCGCGTGACAATCGCAACAGGAATACCTTTGCCGTCTGAATTGACCGGATGCAAATCATAACGGGTTGTCAATTCGGGATGTTGGAGAAACACGTTCTGTGCGGTGAGATATTCAAGAATTTCGGCCTCAATCGAATAGGGATTTTTTGGTGAGGCTACTCTGAAAATCTTGCAAAGGTGTTGAGTTTCGACGCGGGTGCAAGCGTTCTTGTTGTCGGTCCACAAATTGATGATGTTGAAGCTGGATTGAGCTTCAAATTGGCGTGAGTGGAGCGCACCACCTCTTATTGTTGCAAGTCGTCCTGTGGCCTGGGCGGCCTGCTTCCAATTGGAGTAGAAGTCAGCGTCAGCAGTTGCCTCGCGCAGGCTCCACGGCGGTAGGAAAATCAGATCCCCATCCTGGCTATACCTGGAGATACGAAAAGGGAAAGTGAGCAATTCCTGATGACCCGGACACGTCAGCCAGGCCATGCCAAGAGCTCCGGATGCACCCTGCTGAAAGACACAGGCATCAAAGAGGGTGATGGGTCCCGTTGGTGGCGTTGGAAAAGGGTAAAACCTCTGCGAATGCCAGAGGTCCTGAGGCACTGCCGCCAAAAGCTGCTCGAGAATTTGGATTATAGCGTTCAATTTGTTGCCCCAGGTCTGTGTCGAAGCGGCCCTGCCTTGGGCGAGTTTGACCTATGTTGGGTCACGAACAACGACGTCGTCAAGTTCCGGGAATTCTTCAAGGATATAGTTGGCAATGGATTCCGACGTGTAAGCTTGTACATTGCAACTGCCGCAAGCACCTGACAGGCTGATGGTCAGAATACCGGCTTCCAGTCCCTCGATGAGTACATCTCCACCATGGGATTGCACCCCGGGTGCAATTTTTTCATCGATGAATTTTTGAATCGCCTGACGTTGGGTTGCAGTATTTGCGCTGATCATAAAATTACTTCGCTCCCGCTGCAGTTTGTTCCCTGCAGAAAGTCTTTAACAATCCGATACTCTGTGTAAGACGTGGGCGTGTGTTCAGCCTTGACGCAGTGAGCTTGAATCTCGTCGCACTGCGTGATGGAATCGAAGCACCCGTCGGGCATACTCGAGGCGTCGAAGTCGCAGTGCGGCTCACGTCTTATTGCTACCGGTCTTTACTCGCCTTCAGGGCGTGTGAAAAGGAGAATTCGTTTGTATACATCTCGTTTGGTGTTTTTTGGTGCAAAGCTGCTTGTCGTCGCTGGAATGCTGGCTGCGAACATCAGTGCCATGGGCAACACCGAATTTTTCCAGCCAAACGGGAATTTTTCGACTCCGTTGTCTGTTGTTGCTAAAACGAACGAAAACTCATTATATAATGATTTTCAGTATTTGAGCAGGCGTTTGTTTGGATTTGATAGCCTTCCTGGAATTTCGGTCTTCGATGCTATTGGTGCTGCTGATGCCGTCCGTAAGAACCAAAGAATTGCTGACTTGTGCGACAAAATCGACGCCCGCTACCGGAGTTTGGGATGGGGACGTAGTCCATGTTCCAACCTTCCATGGACTTACGATCGTGTCTCGGAAAGTGGTTACCCACTGATTTATTGGGATTATTCAGCTCTTACTTGGGGAAGCGGTGAGCCAGCACCCGATGAAAGCACATTGGTTTTGGGTGGCGTACATCCGGACGAGTTGACACCCATCAACTTGGCATTCCGATTTGCAAACGCTTTGCGAAACGACAATGGTCTGTTTGCGCAGCACCGCGTCGTGGTTGCGCCGCTCGTCAATCCCGATGGGTTTTTCATGTTTCCAGCCCGCCGCACCAATGCCAACGGCGTCGATTTGAACCGTAATTTTGCGACCCGTGATTGGTGGAATTCGGCATTGCGCTGGTGGAAGCAGCGCCGCAACGCCGATCCTCGTCATTTTCCTGGCCAGGCACCTGACACTGAAGAAGGCACACGTTTTCAGGTCGATTTGATGGGTCGCTATAAGCCTGACAAAGTTGTTTCAATTCATGCCCCGTTGGGATTCCTCGATTACGACGGACCTGGAGACAGCAAACGTAAAAATTTGTCAGACAATGAAAAGAAGGCGCGTGACCTTGCCTATGTTGTTTCTCGAAATTCAAACAATTACCGGGTTTTGGATTTTGAATTTTATCCGGGTTCGTTGGGCAATTTTGCTGGCAACGAGCGGCAAGTTCCAACCGTGACGCTGGAATTGACGAGCACCAACCCCAGATTTGCCGACAAATATTGGCGTGAGTTTTTTCCGGGGTTGAGAGCAGCAGTCAAATATGAATTCAAGCGCAGCGTGCTTGCGCGGATGGACTCATTGTCGTTACAGACATCCAACCAGAACATCTGTTGTCAGGACTGACAGAGCGATTGCCAGCCTGTCGAAAGTGAAAAGCGAACAAATCCTGTGCCACAGTTTCCGTTCTTCAGGTTGAGGAGCAGTCTTCGTGGCTTTTTCGTTTCAAGTCGGATTTAAGGACAAAAATACAGATGCACGTTGTGGTATTTTGACCACCCAGCACGGCGAGATCAAAACTCCGGTTTTTATGTCGGTTGGAACTTTTGGAGCAGTGCGGGCATTGGACCATATCGATCTCGAGTCGATTGGTGTGCAGATAATCCTTGGAAACACGTATCATCTTTATTTGCGACCAGGTGCAGAAACTTTGAAGCGCAGGGGCGGATACCATAAATTGATCCACTGGGATCGTCCGATCCTCACAGACAGCGGAGGATTTCAGATTTTTTCGCTGCCACACCAACGAGTCATCACCGAGGACGGTGTCGAGTTTCGAAGTTATCTGGACCAGGCGCTCCGCTTTTTCAGTCCCGAGAGTAATATCGAGTTTCAGGAAGTTATTGGTTCAGACATCATGATGGTGCTCGACGTGTGTGTGCCATCGACAAGCTCACGCGACATTGCAGCACGAGCCATGGAACGCACACATCGCTGGGCGCTGCGCTGCAAGAAAGCTCAAAAGAACCATGCCAATGCGTTGTTTGGAATTGTGCAGGGTGCCATCTATGAGGATTTGCGCACCGAGAGCGCTCAGGCGCTCACTGAGCTTGATTTTCCGGGATATGCCATTGGTGGATTGGCGGTGGGTGAAACGGATGACGAGCGCGAACACTTTACTCACTTCACAGCGAGCAAATTGCCCGCCAACAAACCTCGTTATTTGATGGGAGTCGGCACTCCCCATGATTTGGTGAGAAGCGTGCGTGCGGGCGTGGACATGTTCGACTGTATTATTCCTACAAATCATGCTCGCCAGGGGGTTGCTTATGCGTTTTCAGGCAAAGTGAAATTGCGCAGAGCTGCATATGCAGTATCAGATGAGCCTGTTGATTCTTCGTGTGCATGTTTTGTTTGCCAACGCTATTCGCGCGCGTATTTGCACCAGCTCATCAAGTGCGACGAACCAACGGGCTGGCGGCTCGTGAGTTTCCACAACACGTGGTTCTATGAAAGGTTGATGGAACGCTGTCGGAGCGAAATTGCTGGCGGTACTTTCGATCGATTCAGTCGTGAATTTTTGTCCACGGTTGAAGATTAAAAAAGCCGCGGTCATTGCCGCGGCTTGTTCTCATGTTCTCAGACGCCGATGTTGAGCAACATCAGACAGGAAGCAGAATGTGATTCAGTTCTGTTTCAACCGAGCAGCGATCCAGGTTCTTCGCAGCCGAGATCTCTGAAACAATCATTGCACGCGCGCGTTCGAGCATTTTCTTTTCACCGAAGGAAAGATCCTTGTCGTTGCGCAGGCTCGAGAGATCGCGCAGAACTTCGGCGATTTCGACCAGATTACCGGTGTTGAGCTTTTCGTTCAGAGCACGGAAACGGCGGTTCCATGTTGCTGTCGACTTTTTCGACGGTGACTTCAAAATGTCATAAATCTTTTCGACTTCGCGGGGCGAGATAACTGCGCGCAATCCCACGGTTTGTGCCGCACGGGTTGGCACCATCACCTTGGCGCCGGTTGCGTGGATTTTCAGAACGTAAAAGTCCTGCTTAGTTCCGGCAATTTCGCAGCTTTCAATATTTTCAATGGTTCCAACGCCATGGCAGGGATAAACTGCTCTTTCGCCGACACCAAACATGATTTTTTCTGAACTCATTTCTCAGCCCTCCAGGAGAAGTGGTTCACGAGCCG
>JBDLRR010000414.1:0-10142 GCA_039799985.1 Pseudomonadota bacterium
CAGGGACGAAACTGCAACCGCGGGGCATACCCCACCACCAGCGCGTTCTTGCTTCGAATCCACCGCCGTGATGTTTTTCAGAACGGTCAAGATGTCGCCGGCAACAGTGACGCCCTCAAGGCTCGTCCGCTTCCCCTCTTTGATTCTGAAACCCTGAAAAGGCAGAGAGAAAGAGCCCTGCAAAGAATTCACGCCCGCATGGAGCGCTTCAAGATCGTCGACCCAAATGCAGTCGGCCGATAATGATCCCAATCCCTCGCCACACTCAACATTGTAAAACCAAGGCCCAACAGTCATTTTGGCTCCGACACGTGCGTGCCCTGTGGAATGTGTTCCAAATGCCTTGGCTGTCACGGAATGATGCCACAGGCCCTTGAGCACTCCTTTTTCAAGCAAAACCGTTGGTCGAACCGACGTCCCCTCGCCGTCAAACAAAGCAGGCGCAACATTCTCTGCATGCAGCGGGTCATCGATCACGCTCAGCTTTGAACTGAACAATGACTGTCCCAACGAATCTCTTGTGTGCAACGACTGTTTGTCGAGAATATTTTGTGCACTGAAGAGATTGCCGAAAGCACCGAGAAGATCCAAAAATGCCCGACCCGAAAAAATGACCGGATACTGACCCGACGGAATCTTGCCCGGTTTGAGCTGCGCGACCAGATTTTCACCGGCAATGCGCGCAACCTCCGACATATCCAATTTTGCCAAAGACACTTCTTCTCCCCAGTGTCCGGCTGCCCGGGGTTTGTGTCCTTCCGACTGTCCGCGTGCATATAGGTAAGAAGAAACGGAATGACTCTCCTGTGTGCGCACGAGTCCGGCCGTATTGGCGTAAAATCGATAAACCCGACGTTGCGATATGGCATTGTAGGGCACGCCCTGAATATCGGAATGGAAAGACTTGAGCTGCGCGACGCTCTGTTGGATTTTGTTGGCCAAATCCTCAATGGTGGCGCTCTTTGCAGATTCAGATTCACGCGCCGTGACGGCGTCAGGCACAGTGCCGGCTTGGGCAACAGTGGGCAAATCCGGAATGTCCTCAGCGGGACCAAGGACCGCTGCTTCCAGAGCGATATCGACGGCTGCAACCAACTCGTTGAGTTCCAATGAAGTGAGTTGAACGACACCCAGACGACCTTGAGGATTCCACACCCGCAGCGTGACTCCCGTGCGTTGCGAGGCACTTTGATCGAGCGTTCCTGATTCCTTCACCTTGACCGTTTGATCAGACACTCCGCTTCCGGAAAGATCACACTGGATTCCGGGCCTGGCGCTTTGAATCTTTTTCAACAGATTTTCAATTTCCGAAGCATTCATCTTCATGCGCGGCCTCCCACGGTGATGTTGTCCACTTTCAAATGTGGCTGACCGACGGTCGTGTAGATCGTTCCGCTGACCGACCCGCAGAATCCTGGAGCCAATTCAACGTCATTGGCGCACGCTGAGATCTTCTTCATGATTTCAGTTGCGGTGCCGATCAGGGTTGCTCCCTTCACTGGTTTTGTGAGCTTGCCTTTTTCAATGAGGTACGCCTCGCTGACCGCAAAGTTGAATTCACCTGTGGCGCCCACACTGCCACCACCCATCTTCTTGCAATACAAACCGGAATCGCAGCCGGCGATAAGATCTTCGGGTGTGAAGCTGCCGGGTGCAATGAATGTGTTGCGCATGCGACTTGCGGCAGCAAAGGTGAAGTTTTGCCGACGACCGCTGCCCGTGCGCGGATGACCAAAACGCATCGAGCCTGCGCGGTCGGCAATGAAGTTGCGCAGGATTCCATTTTCAATCAGCAACGTCGACTGCGCAGGCATGCCCTCGTCGTCCATGTCCGTGGAACCAAACGCTCCATCGGTCACACCCTCGTCCCAGGCTGTCAGGCTCTCGTGGGCGATGGGTTTTCCAAGCGATTCTGCAAACGGTGTGGACTTGCGTTCAATTTGGGTCGTTTCAAGCAAGTGCCCACAGGCCTCGTGAAAAATCACGCCGCCAAAGCGATTGGCCATCACGAGTGGATATTGCCCGGCAGAAACATAATCGGCGCGCAGCATTACGGCGGCGGACTGTGAAATTTCATCGACCAAGGGTTCGAATTCGACTTGGTTGAGAAAAGCTGGTTGGCCCGTGGAAGCACGTTGGTCGTGCAGCGAGGTGCGATCGTTGCCATCAGCACAGTTCGCACTGACCCGAGCCAACTGATGCAAACGAACGTCGCGTGCAAAAACACCATCTGAAGCTGCCACCAACACTTCTTGCCAGTCGCGGAAAGCGGCCGTCTGTTCACTTTGCAGATGGCCCACCTTGCGGCGCAAATTGGCAGAGACGTCGAGCAGACGGCTCGAAATTTCGGAAACCGTGGCACATTCAGAAAGCCATTTATCCTTGCTTTTTATTGCAGCAAAATCGCGCAGTGGCTCCAGCTGGACGTCGCGTCCCAATGAGGACTGCATCCGCGACGCAAGACCCAGCATTCCCAGGGCCTGGTCGACAGCCCAGCGCAACCCCGTTTGCGAGAGATCGTTCGTACTGACGTACACATCTTGCGTACCTTTAAAGCAACGCACCCCGGCTCCCAAAGAAAAAGCGGGGGCCACAGAGGTGACTTTGCCATTCTCGGTCGTCACCCGAAGGGTGTTCCGGCGTTCGAGAAAGACTTCCGCAAAATCGGCACCAGATCTGCGAGCATGGCCCAAAATCAGAGCCAAAAGGGGCCGCCATGATTCGCCAAATGGCCCCTCCAAAGGAGCCCCCGTCTTCGAAAAACCAACCTGAAAATCACGTTCCAACAAGGGTCTCATGCAAATCCCTCTCCGGTTGACACGCACTTCTTGTTTCACGGGTCCGCTGTGATAGACAAAGAAGGTCGTTTCTCATGCTTGAAGCGGCAAAGATGACTCAAATTTCGAATCGATACAAGGGAAATGGACCATGAACTCTCTTCGGAGCCACACCTGCGGCGAACTCAATTCCTCCGCCATCGGCCAAACCGTTCGCTTGATGGGTTTCGCGCATGCCGTGCGCAATTTGGGTGGCCTGCTGTTCATCGACCTGCGCGACCATCATGGCATCACCCAGGTTGTCATCCATCCCGAACAACCCTTCTTTGCAGCAGCGAGCGAACTGAGGTCGGAATCGGTTATCGCGGTTCATGGCAGCGTGCGCAAACGTGAGTCAATCAACAACAAAATTCCCACAGGCGAGATTGAGGTCATCTGTTCGCATTTCGAATTGGAATCTCCTTCCGAAATTCTTCCCTTTCCGGTGGCGCACAACCCCAAAGAGGAAAGTGAAGACACGCGCCTCAAGTATCGATTCCTCGACCTGCGCACAGAAAAAATGCACCGCAATATCATCTTCCGCTCGCAGTTCATTCATTTTCTGCGCAACAAAATGGTCGAACTGGGATTCATGGAATTTCAAACACCGATCCTGACAAGCAGTTCACCCGAAGGTGCACGCGATTTTCTCGTCCCGAGCCGACTGCATCCAGGTCATTTTTATGCTCTTCCACAAGCACCTCAGCAGTTCAAACAGCTCTTGATGTGCTCGGGCTTCGACCGGTATTTCCAGATTGCTCCTTGTTTCCGTGACGAAGACGCGCGCGCCGATCGCAGCCCCGGCGAATTTTACCAACTCGATGTCGAAATGGCGTTTGCCACCCAGGAAGAAATCTTCACGGTCATCGAAAAGCTGATGATCGATCTCTTCACTCGCTTTTCCGACCGCCCCATCCTCGCAAATCCGTTTCCAAGAATTCCTTACAAGACAGCCTTGGAAACGTATGGTTCCGACAAACCGGATCTGCGTTTTGGCTTTGAAATGAAAAACGTTGCCCAGGTATTTCAGGGCACTGCCTTTGAAGTTTTCCAGAAGGTTCTGCAAGCACCGCGCGGAGTTTTACGCGCGATTCGCATTCCTCAGGGAGCAGCGCAAAGCCGAAAGTTTTTTGATGACGCTCAGACTCAAGCAAGAAGCTTTGGATTGGGAGGTTTGCCTTACCTGACCCATAAAGATGGTGAATGGAAAGGAAACCTGCTCAAACAAACCACCGATGCAGAACGAGCAGAATTGGCAGCTGCTCTGCAGATTGAAAACGGCGATGCGGTTGCCTTTATCGTTGGAGATGATTCCAGAACAGTGCTGACACTTGGCGGCAAAATGCGCACATGGATTGCCGACACCCTCAAAATTGAAAAGAAGCATGGCTGGGCATTCTGCTGGATTGTGGACTTTCCTTTCTATGAATGGAACGAAGACGAACAGAAAATCGACTTCTGCCACAACCCTTTCAGCATGCCTCAGGGTGGTCTCGACGCACTCAACTCGCAAGACCCACTGGACATTCTTGCCTACCAATACGACATCGTATGCAATGGCGTGGAGCTGTCATCTGGTGCCATACGCAACCACCGCCGAGACATCATGAAGCGCGCGTTCGAGCTCGCCGGCTATACAGAACACGACATTCAATCCCGATTCCCTGCCCTTTGGAATGCCTTTTCATACGGGCCTCCTCCGCATGGTGGCATTGCGCCCGGAGTCGACCGGATGATCATGCTGCTGCTGGATGAACCAAACATCCGACAGGTGATTGCCTTCCCTCTGAACCAAAAGGGTCAGGACTTGTTGATGAATGCACCATCGGTAGTCAAAGAAAAACAGCTGGCCGAGGCCCACATCAGTATCCGACAAACCACGTCAAAATAGTTATGCCCCCGCTGCCGGGTCAGGCTCAAACCACATTACACTGGTGGAGCAGACTCGATGGGAGGCGCTCAATGACATCAGGACTTCGCAGGACGCTTTGGGGTTTTGCCGCATTCGGCTTTGCCGCTGGAGTGTCAAGCAAAGCCAAGGCAGCCGCATGGTGGTATGAGCAGGCAGAACGCCTGCAAAATGTGAGTGCCACACTGCTCGACGGACCTCCCATTTCAGAGCCCGTCCCGAATCGAAATTTCATTGCCGGACGAATGCTCACCAGCCTGTTGCCCAAAGCCAGCGGCAAAGTTGGCGACAAGGAAGAAAAGGTTCCCTCGGCTCCAGTCCACGGCGTACCCACCCTCGTTGCAGGGATGCCGCTTTACGCGTCCGGAAAATATTCACTAGTTGGAACCGGATGGGCCGGAGTTCTTCCTTTGCCCGTTTCAATCGCAAAAGTCATGGGAATCAATGCCTCGCTCACCCAATTCGCTTTTGGTGCGAGTGGCGAGAACATGTACCGACTTTCCAGCATGATTCTGACAACGAGCGTCGGCTTCCAGTACGCAAACGCAACCATCGACGGAGCCATCACCGCGGCAGATGCAAAAGACAATTTCAACGCGGCCACCACTCTGTTCCATGTAAGTCAGGGTGTACGCGCGCGCACCATGCCACTTTGGGCAAACGCAATGTTTCTTGTTCGCCGCAGCACGTCAAAGTTCTCAATCACAAAAGAACAGACAGAGTTTGTCAGAACAGACAAAATGGCCGATGCCCAGATTCCAATTTCGACTCAGCTCACGATAGGCGCGACGTACAACAAAAACATCCACTTCGCCTTGTCCGAGTATATTGTGCCTGATCGACTAATCATGCCGCGCTTGAGCGTTGTTTATCAATACATTTTCAACAACAAATCTGCGGCCAGCAGCACATCGGCGAAGAGCTCATCCGGAGAAAATGTGGGCACTGCCGGTGATCAGTCGACGACACCCAAACAAGCGCCCGCAATCAAAAGAAAGAAAAGGAAGAACGCGCCTTCGGGCTCATCCACAACTCCAGATTCTTCAAAGAAAGGTGAAAGTTCAGAGCCGACACCTGGTGGTGCAACACCACTCGACAGCGCGCCAAAAACAAAAGATCCATTTGGTCAAACAGACTCAGCTCCGAGCGAGGGGACTGCGAAATGAGAAGCAAACTTTCATTCCTGACCGTCGTCTGCATGTTCGTGGCCACGGCTTTGTCGTCTTGCAGCGCATACGACCTGGGATCGGCCGGCAACTACTATTACGACATTGGTGCTGAAAAAATCACCAACCCCACTTGGGAAGAGGGAATCGCTGTAATTGTTGAAAAGAAATGTGCAACCTGTCACACGCCAGAAAACCCTTGGTACAAACCAAAGAACGTCGACACCAACGCGAATGGCGAGAAACTCAAAAAAATTGCGACCAAGGATTTTTGGGTGACATCAAACATCATGTCGGTCATCAAAGAATGTCTTGAAGCGACCTGCGGTCTGGAAAAGGTCCCCATGCCTCCAAAATACGCGTCTCCACTGAGCAAAGACGAAAAGGAAGCACTGCTCAATTTCACCAAAAAGTTTATCCCCGCAGCATCCGCAGGATTCTCGGCAAAATTTTCGGGATGCGAAGGATGTCATGCTTCCAAAGGTGCGGGACAGGGAACGTTTCCAAAACTCGCTGGCACTGCGCTCACGCTTGACCAATATAAAGCAGTCATACGCGCCGGCAGAACCGGCACGAATGGTTCAATGCCTGCCTACACAACAACCCAATACGCCGACGCAGACCTGGAAAACGATTACAACGAACTCAAAAAGTTGCCGTGACAAGAACACTTGCCGGATACGCAGCTCGACTGAAACGTCTTGAGTTCAAAAAAACTCACCCAGCCGGAAGAATTTCGGTCCGCACTTCGCCGAACCCAACGCGGACACCGTCTTTTTCGCACCAACCGTTCATGATGATAGTATCGCCATCCTGCAAGAACGTGCGCGTGGAACCATCGGGGAGCGAAAGAGGCTTTGTGCCTTTCCAACAAAGTTCAAGCATCGAACCAAAACTGTCGGGTGTTGGCCCGCTGATGGTTCCAGAACCATAAACATCACCTACATCGATGTTTGTTCCATTGGATGCCATGTGCGCCAACTGCTGCGCCATGTTCCAATACATGTGTTTGAAGTTGGTTCGACAAATTCTCACGGGCTCACTCATTTTCGCCGACTTCAACCAAACCTCAAGATTGACGTCATACGCTTGTGGACCTTTGCTCCTGAGATAAGGCAAGACAGGCACGGTTTGCTCTGGCCCTTCGACACGAAAAGGTTGCAAAGCATCCAAAGTCACAACCCAAGGCGAAAGGCTGGTTGCGAAAGTTTTTGCCAGGAAAGGCCCGAGCGGCACATATTCCCAACGCTGCACATCGCGCGCAGACCAATCATTGAGCAAAGCCAATCCAAAAATGTAATCGTCGGTGGACTCAACAGGAATGGTATCTCCCAATTGAGTTGAACGGCCTGTGATGAACGCCATCTCCAATTCGAAATCCAGTTGCCGGGTGGGCGCAAATATCGGCGCCGGATCAGCATCGGCCTTCAATTGCCCCATGGGTCGTTTAAAAGAAGCGCCAGAAGGAATAATCGAACTGCTGCGTCCGTTGTAGCCAATCGGAATGTGCAACCAATTGGGCAGCAGCGGATTTTGTGGATCACGGAACATCGCACCGACATTGGACGCGTGTTCACGACTTGAATAAAAATCGACATAGTTTGAAACTTTGGTTGGCAACAACATTTTTGCGGCTGAAGCCTTGACCAAAGCGCTCGCATGAATGTCAGCCTTCTTGACGAGAGAGTCATTTCCTTCGGTGAAAAGTTCGGCAACGCGCAAGCGCAAAGCACGCCAAACATCAGGACCTGCCGCCAACAACCCATTCAGGGCAGAGCAATTCAAATGGTCGCGGTTCAATCCGCGCACGCCAGAAAGCAGGCCGGCATCAAACAACACCACCGTGTCGATCACCCACTCACCCAGCGCAAGACCGACACGGGGCGACGCGATTGCTTGCGTGGAAAAAACGCCGAATGGAAGGTTCTGAAGAGAAAAATCAGAACCCGAAGGAATTTGCAGCCAAGACCGGGAGGTTTTGGGGATTGTTGAGAATGTGCTCATGTCTGTTCTTTCTTTAGTGAATAAGATTCAAAGTCTTTAAATCGTCGATAGGCTCTTGAAAACTGCAGGAACCAAAGCTGCGCAACCCATCTGCACGCACACTTCGAATCTGAGCGATCGAGGCTGTGTATTTCTTCCAGGAAATTCCATCTGCAGCAAAACCAAATGCGCGAGAATCTTTTTCCTCGAGCATGAGCCGCAGTTCAGTTTCAGAAAGTTGGTGTGTCCAACCCAAAACCGCCGCACAAAAAACATTGAGAAAACCAAAAACTTCGGCTCCGACAGCGGAATCAAAGTGACGCATGGCCAAATGCAAACCTGCGGTCAACTTGAAAGGCACGCGCACGGTTTGCGCCACACGAAATGCGCGTGCGAGATTTTCCGGACTCACAATCGCGGCAGCCGTGAGGCCACCCGTTCGAAATTTCAGACCCACCGTTCCAGGATGAACAACATTGGCCTGATGTGCCGCAAGGGCAACATGCTCGAAGGACTTAGAAAGATTGACTTCCCAAAAGACCGGAACTTGAAAATTGAATTCCTCAAAAATCCTGCGGGCCGCGGCAAGAAAGCCTCGCGCAATTTCTTGATCGTGAGTCGTGAGAACCTCTTCCGGCAGGGGCAACTCGCAAGAGTCCACCGTCAAAGCCTCCGGATGAGATTGAATCAAACCTCTCAGAAGGGAGAGGTCAGAACGCAAAATTGAAATGGCTTCGTCAATCGAAGACGAAGAACGCAAAAGGCCGGTCGCGTGCCAAGGCTTGTGGGTTGCAGCAGCTTCGGCCAATGGGGCACGAGAGCACTGGGCAAACTCGCCGATGCGAGCAGCCGGCAAAACGAATCTGGCCATGAACCATTCGTTGTTATCCTCAAGGCATCGAGCAAACTCAGCAATTGCATCATTCATGGGCAACTGAGCCGGCGGAAAAACCCCGGCATAATCGAGCGATCGCAACAACAACGTCTTTAGCGCATCCACCATCGGCTCCTTGTCTGGATTTCGGGTTGTACCGCGTCACTCCTGTTCATTCAAATGCCTTGGGCAATTGCATATCGGCACGCCGGTGGTAGTCTCCGCGCGTCGAGGGTCCGCGCGACCCGCATCTGGGAGACTTGGCATGAAGAATTCTCTGCGCTTGAGTGTGATTTTGAGTGGATTGATGCTGACAAACGCTGCGGCGTCGCTGAAATTGCATCCCTTGCTTGCTTCAATTTCGGTAGCGCAGGCTTCTTCCGAAGAGAGAACGGGCACGTTCATGGAAAGCGTTTCTGCAAACCCATCCAGCCTGTTTCCCCTGACCAACAACGATGGTGAGGCTTCGGCGGTTCAGGAAATGTTCTTTGAGTCACTCGCTGACCGGCATTGGGACACTTATGACTGGATTCCAAGTCTTGCGCAAAAATGGGAAATCTCTCAGGACGGCAAGCAATTCACCTTTACATTGAACCCAGCCGCCAAGTTCTCAGATGGAACGCCCGTCACGACCGAAGACGTGAAATTCAGTTTCGACCTGATTTTCATGAAAGGCATGATGACTGCCCATTTGCGTCCGTATTACTCGGCCATCAAGAAAGTCGAAATAATTGGCAAAGATAAAATCCGCTTCACGACCGGCGAAGTCTATTACAAAAACTTTGATGTTGTGGCTGGATTAACGATATTTCCCAAGAAGCACTACAGCAAACTTTATGAAAAAGACAACACGATGACCAAGGCCGAGGTGACCAAGGATCCTCTGGGCTCGGGAATGTGGCTGCTCGAAAAATGGGACGGAAGTCGCCAGATCATTTTCAAGCGCAACCCGAACTATTGGAACAAGGCAGAACTTGTGAAAAGCGGCCGCTGGAATCAAGACCGGTATATCTTCAAAATCGTGCCGGAAGATTCTGTTGAATTCGAAATGTTCCGCAAAGGCGATCTGACGTTCAAGGGACTTCTACCCAAGCAATGGACCAAGCAAACAAGCGGCCCGGAGTTCAAGTCGAAGCTCGTCAAAGTCAAGACTGTCAACAAAACCCCCACGGGCTATAGCTACATTGGCTGGAACCTCAAAAATCCAATTCTCGCAAACAAGGACGTGCGCTGGGCGCTGTCGCACATCGCCGACCTCAAGACTTGGATCAACAAGATCGACTACGGAATGGCAGAACCAACAGTCGGGCCCTACAGCGTCAAGAGCGAACAGCATGATGCTGCAATCAAAGCCGTGGAATTTGATCTCAACAAGGCACGCGAAAGGCTGACAG
>JBDLRR010000415.1:0-3715 GCA_039799985.1 Pseudomonadota bacterium
TTTCAACTTTTCTTTCCGACCCCTTGCCGAATTCCTGCGAGGCAGGTAAAAAGTTTCCATACACGACAAATGTATGGTTCCCAGTCCCTCAGTGCTGCGGTATCAGGCGGTTATTAATCGTTTGGCCGCCTTTGAACATAAGGAAACACGCAATGAGTGAACTCAGCTCCCAGGCAAACAAGCACAAAGCTATCGAAGCCGCCTTTTCTGCAATCGAAAAACAATTCGGAAAAGGCAGCATCATGCGGATGTCCGGTGACGCCGGCGAGATCGGTGAAATCGTCACCACCCCCACAGGCTCATTGAGTCTGGATGTGGCCTTGGGTGCAGGCGGTTTGCCCCGCGGTCGTATCGTTGAAATCTACGGAACAGAATCCAGCGGTAAAACAACACTCACACTCCATTGCATTGCCGAGTGCCAAAAGGCGGGCGGAGTGGCAGCATTCATCGACGCAGAGCACGCTCTCGATGTGAGTTATGCTCGCCGCATTGGTGTCAACACAACCGACATGCTCGTCTCGCAACCCGACTACGGTGAACAGGCTCTCGAAATTGTCGACATGCTCGTGCGCAGTGGTGCTGTCGACCTCATCGTTGTCGACTCTGTTGCAGCGTTGGTGCCAAAAGCCGAAATCGAAGGCGAAATGGGCGACAGTCACATGGGTCTGCACGCACGCCTCATGAGCCAGGCACTCCGCAAACTCACAGGCTCCATCTCAAAGAGCAACACCACAGTCATCTTCATCAACCAGATTCGTATGAAGATCGGCGTGATGTTCGGCAACCCCGAAACAACCACTGGCGGTCAGGCGCTCAAGTTCTACTCGTCGCTCCGCATGGAAGTACGCCGTGCATCCGCCATCAAGAACGGCGACGAAGTGATCGGCAACCGCACACGCGTCAAAATCGTCAAGAACAAAATCGCTGCTCCATTCCGCGAAGCAGAGTTCGATGTGATGTTCGGAACAGGTATCAGCCGCGAAGGCGATGTTCTGGATCTTTCCGCTGAACACGAAATCGTGCAGAAATCGGGAACGTGGTTCACCTACGGCCAAGAACGTCTGGGCCAGGGACGCGAAAATGCCAAAAACTATTTGCGTGAACATCCAGAAACCATGGCCAAGATTGAATCAGAAGTTCGCAAGAAGCTGCTCAACAAAGCTGGCCAGGACGCAAAGACTCCCGAGAAGAAAGGCGCCGAAGCTCTTCCTCCGGCCACCAAGGCAATCCCGGCAGCAACTTCAGCATCCAAAGCCGCAGCTGCGCCAGCTTCTGGCAAGCGCACGGGTGCGAGCGCAACTGCAGACTGAACACAGCCCGAACTCAAGACCGTCTGCGGCTTGAATCGCAGACAAAAATGAACTCAGGCAAAGATTTTGACCTCCATAAAACTGTCAAAGATTCGTTCCCTTACGAATCAACGCAGAGGCTCCATCTACGGGGCCTCTGTTTTTTTGTGAAGATGACTTATGCTCTTGGGATCATCATCAGGAACAAACGGAGAGCGCAAGACACATGTCACTCCTGTCAGACGCAACCAACCAAAGAAGCTCATCCGCAGAACACCTGGCTCACTTGGCTGCTCAGGTTCATTCCAATAGCGACTCTGAATCGCACGACGCTCTCAATGAATTGGCAAGTCATTCCAGCAACGACGCTGCACGAGCCCTGATTGAGTCCTATCGAAATTGCCACTGGCGAGACACACGCATCGGGATCATTCGGGCCTTGGGACGCAATGGCAGCTCACGTGCCATCGAATTTTTGCTCCGCCTTGCCAACGAAAATTTTCCTGGCAAACACAACGAAGGCAAAGACACCGGCATTTGCCAAGAAACGCTCCTCGCACTCGGCGACACTCGCGATTGTGTGGCCTCAACTTTCCTGCTCCAAAGGCTGGACTCCAGCCCGGTCTATTTGAGGAGCTGGATCGTCAATGCACTTTCGCGAATTCCTGACCTGCGCGCATCAAAACGCCTGCATGCCCTGCTGGAATCAAGAGAAAGCGAAGAACACCCGCAACTGCTGCGCAACGCAGTCGTGGCTCTGGCGGAAATGAAAGACACTTCTGCCTTGCACAAATTTGTCGAAATGCTGAAACAGCGGACTCTCAACACCAGTCACACTCCAGATGCCACTGCGCTGACACTGCTGTCAGCCATCGCACAGTTGTCACGCAATGTGCAGGACATTCTGCGCTTTGAAAGGTCTTTCGACAGTGAAATGCTGCACCGGCATTTCTTTCAACAATGCCTCACACAGGTGACTTTCCGCCAGCAATGGACATTGGAAGATTACCTTGGAAAAATCTTCTTTTCCGAAAAAATTCATCATTCACTTCCGCTCGAACTGAATTCCTTCGCCGAGAATGATGTGGTTGAGGCGCTTTCGATTTTTGCAACTGATGAAAAACATTTTCATCGCCTGTGCCTCGCCGTCGGCTCTGCTCTCAATGCCGAAAACCTGCTTGAAAAATTCGTACAGATTGAAACTCTCAACCACGAACAGGCACATTCTCTTTTGCAAAACATTGTTTTTTTGCAAAGCGAACGCTCCAAAACAATCCTCAGCTCAATCGCTGACAATCAACTCCAGTCATTGTGGAAAAGTGGCGAAAGCTCCCCACTGATTGCCGGCTGGCTCCGAGCACTGGTGTGTGTGCACGAAAAGCCTGTGGAAGCCCTTTGCGAATGGATGGATTCAGACAGATTCAAAACGGCCCACGAACGCCAGCGTGTTGAGGTGATCAATGCGTTTGTCAACAGCTGCCTGCTGTATCGAAACGAAAGTTCATGGCCAAAGAAACAACTTCAGCTGCTGACCGAATTGATTCACAACGAAACATCCAGCCTTGTTTTGGGTCGTTGGCTGCGCGCCCTGGGAGAAATCGGCCTGGGCGAATTGAAATGGAACGAGGCCCTGTTGAATCGCATCAGCCAAACTCCGGCACTCCATGGCAGCGTGCTGCTGATGCTTGAAAACGAAGAATCTCATCAGGGCACTGAGCTACTTGAAGCCATTGCGCCGGTCTTGAAAGACCACACCGAAAACATTCCGTTGTTTTTAAGGGCGTGTTCGACCCTGCGCGACAGTCAACAGACACTCCCTGACGACAACACCCTCAAGCTTGCTCTTGATTCGAAGAAGTCTGAGGAAACTCTTTCGGCCTTGACTTACCTTGCCAGCCATCCACGCCAGAATTGTCTGGACCAGGTTTTAAAACTTTGCACAGCAGAATCAATACCGATGCAGATCAAAGCATCTGCCATAGTTGCCGCACGAGCTTTTCGACATGAAAAAAGCATTCGGCCATTGGAAGCATGTTTGTTGTCAACATCGCGTGTCCTTTCAGGAAGAGCGCTTGATGCACTTCTCCACCTGGAACATCCGACTGCCAACGAGATTGTCGTAAAATTCTTAATCAATCACCTCGGCAATCCGGCTGTTTGCGACAAGGTTTTGCGCAGTTTGAAGATCACAGCGGCAGCTCAACCTGAAGTTGCTGACTGGCTTGAAAAAGCCAGTCAGCACGCAGCAAACACAAACCTGAAGGACGACATTCTTGAACTGGCGCAAAGACTCAAACTTGGTCACACAGGCCAGGTTTCGCTTGCGCCGGCAGCTGAAGCCATTCGTGACATCGACAAACAACTCGAGGGCAAAATTGTCGACTACAAGCGTCTAGCAGACCCGGTCAAAGCCTCTCTGCGCAGCG
>JBDLRR010000416.1:0-6754 GCA_039799985.1 Pseudomonadota bacterium
ATGCTGTTGGCGATTCCGGTGGCGATGATCAAGCCCAAAATGGCAACAAGGAAGACCGAAAGCCCATTGAGGCTCGTGACGATCCAATTGATGAACGACACTTCATCGTCCCAGGTTGTGAGGTCCAGACGCAGTCCGCGCCAATCCTGGCTGACGATTTTTTGAAATTTGAAAAAGAACGGACGCGGATCATGTTCGAGAATGTTGAATCCTGCCTTGCCAAGAACGTCCACCAATTGCTTTCGGACTTCATCCGAACGGTTGATGTCTTTGAGGTAAATCCAAACAGCTCCGGTTGTATCGTTGCCGCGGCGGTCCAAATCCAGCACGGTCTGGCGTGGGACAAAGGTGCTGAAGTTGCTCAAAAAGCCCATGTCCCGGGCAATTGCGACGACCGACAAGTCAACCGAATTTGCTTGTCCGCCGTTGGCCTCGGTGATGAAGGTCAGTGTGTCGCCGACATCGACGCCCAGTTTTTTGGCCTGTCCTGCAAAGATCAAGACCGTGTTGGGTTTGCCGAAATCAGCAATGTTGCCCATGACCTTGTTCTGCCCTTCCTTTTTGTATTCGGACTGTTGGGCAAGCTTTAATTCTTTGAGGAAATTCGATTCCTCAAGAATCATTCCATTCAAGCCAGTGTTGAACGAACCTCCGGGTCCTATCAAGCGCCCCCAACCACGTGCGCGGTCGGTGACAGCCGCAAGACCGGTGACGTTCTCTTGCACGATTTTACGGATTTGTTCGCGGTTGGTGATGAGTGGAGTTGCCGAATTTGCGCGTTGTTTGAAGAATCCGGCAACATTCACATGTCCGGTAGAGGTAAGTGTTGATGCCTCAATCAACCGTTCCGAAACTCCCTTGTTGATGCTCAAGAGCAGAAGAAGCAGCAAGGAAACAAATGCAATGGCAGATCCGAGCAACACGGTTCTGCGTCTGGCTTGAACAAGATTGCGTAAAGCAATGAGCAGGAATGTCCACATCGGTGTCTTACTCCCTGTCCTGCATGGCGGCAGCAGGTGTGATTCTGCTTGCCATCAATGCCGGGTACATCGTGAAAACCAGGGCCAGCATGGCCACAAACATGGGGGCTGCAACAGCAACAGTGGCCGACACATTCGGGTACAGGCGAGGGCCGCCGAAGAGAAAGCTGACGAAATCTGATGGTGCTGCAATTCCCTGAACCTTGAGGACAAACAGCAAACCAACTGCAAGCAGAGACCCGGCAAAGCTGGCAAGGAATCCAATGGTCAGTGTCTCAACAAAGAACATCCGCAGAACGAAACTCCGCTGTGCGCCAATGGCTCTTAGGGTTCCTATTTCGCGTGTCCGTTCCAATGTTGTCATCATGATCGCGTTGTTGATGATAGCCATGGCAACAATCAATATGATGGCCACTGCCACCAAAAGAACGACGCGGATCACCGACACCAGCTGACCCAGTGTGCCTGAGGCCTGCTTCCAGTCGACCACTTTGAGATTCAAATTTGCCTGCTTCAGGAGTTGCTCGATTTCCAGCAGGCTTGAATTTAATTTGCGCGGGTTTTTAAGGACGATGGCTGCGTTGATGGCGAGTCCTGATTCGAGTTCCCCGGGTGAGTATCGCCCTGTTTGTGCACGCTTGAACTCGAGCGGTTGGGATGTCGAGGCTGCTTTCGAGGGGGTTGATGCAGTTTCATCGACACGGTTTTCCAACTGGCTGTCGGTTCCGAAAAGTGAATCTTCGATGCTGCCCGAAGAGTCGACAGGTTTTGCCGAGATTTGCTTTCTGATTTCCTCCAGCTCTTTTTGACCTTCGGCACTCATGCGTCCATAGAGTTCGCGATAGCTGACAAGATCAACAAAGTTGAAAGCGCCCGCGAGGTCGGAACTTTCCAGACCAGAAAATTCGTAGAGACCATAGATGCGCAGTGGAACGGTTTTGAGGAAACCGCTGCGGGTATAAGAGCGCAAATTGATGGTGTCGCCGGTTTTGAATGGATAGAGTCGGATTTTGGGTGCGATTTTGGCATAGAAAAATTCGTAGCGGCTGCGGAAGTTGTCGTCATCGACAGTCAGGAAGTCTTTGACAATCTTCTCCACATTGCTCTCGCTGGATTTGAGGAATTCCTGCAATTCGCTCAGGGTCTGGGTGCGTGTCTCGCCGTTCAGATAAACCAAAACTTCAAGATATTGTTTGGGCAGGTCAGTGGCAGTCGTTTTGAGGCTGACGTCGCGTTCAAGGGATTTTCGCTGAATCACAAGCCCCTTGTGAAGGTTGTCGAAACCACGGGCAACGATGTTCTTGATTTGGGTGTCGTAAATTCGTTTGCTCAACAGGATGCCACGCTCGCCTGCGGGAATATTCTCGCCTTCAACAATCTTGAATTTCTGAAAGACCTCTGCAAAACGAGAAGGGTTGGTTCCCATGTAGCGCAGATAGAGCGGTTCTTTTTCGCCCGACAGTGGCGCAATTTTTGATTCCAAAAAAATCAGCAACGATTCGCTGTCTGTCTTGAGTTTGGTCCAGAATTCATCCGACAAGGCGGTCTCGATGTCGGCGATTTGTTTGCTGACGTCGCCAGGGTTGCTTGCAATCTTGAGCTCGTTTTCAAGATCCGCGCGAACTGTTTTAAGGTTTTGGCGGATGGTTTCCACCATCGAGCTGATCTCGTCCTCGCGCCCGCTTTTGACCACCGAACGGAAACGTTCAAAAAGCTCATCAAGAAGATTTCCACGGCCGAGAATGGCATTCTCAAAACCCAATGGAACAATGCTCGCAACGTTGGGATGTTTGAGGATCTCGGTGCGGACGTCCTCAAATTTTGGTATTTCACCCAAATCGTCGCGACCAAAAAAGCCGCTTCCGAACAAGGCAAGGTCATCTCGCGCGTCTGCCGAGTATACCTGAAGGTGTCCGGCAACGCTGCCGATGATGCTCTGCGACATGGTGTTTTCGATGCTGCCCAACAAAGACAAGCCAAAAACCACCAGAAAGCTACCGGCCAGCAGAATGCCACCCACAACAAACGTCTTGACCCGGTGCAGCGCCAGATTGCGTATTGCAACAAGCAGAAGGACCTTGAGTTCTTCCAACATGATTATTTCCTCACGTCTTCAATCACCCGGCCGTCCTGGAGTCTGACGATGCGGCGCGCATGTTCAATGACTTTTGGGTCATGCGACGAAAAGATGAATGTGGTTTTTTGCTTATCGTTCAACGTGCGCATCAACTCGATGATGTTTTGTCCTGTTTCGGAGTCCAGGTTGGCAGTGGGCTCGTCGGCCAAGACGATTTTGGGTTGCGTAACCAGAGCTCGGGCGATGGCCACCCGTTGGCGTTGTCCGCCCGAAAGCTCATGCGAGCGGTTTTTGGCTTTGTTTGCAAGTCCGACTTGCTCCAGCAAAGCGCCAACCCGTCTGGCCCGTTCAACGGTGGTCAGCCCCCCCTTGAGCAGCAAGGGCAATTCGACATTCTGGTAGACCGAAAGCACCGGGACAAGGTTGAAGCTCTGAAAAATAAAACCAAGGGTGTTGAGGCGTAATTGGGTTTGGTCGCGGTCCGACAACGCATTGGTGATTTTTCCTTCGATGCTCACCGTACCGGTGGTGGCGACGTCCATGCAGCCAATCAGGTTGAGCAGCGTCGATTTGCCGCAGCCAGAAGGCCCTGCGATGGTCGTAAATTCACCTTCCTCGATGGTCAGATCGATGCCGTGTAGGGCGCGGACCATGGAAGAGCCAAGTGGATAATCTTTAACAACGTTTGCCAAAACTACAGACATGAGAACTCTCCAGGGATAACCGGTTCACGTTGAAAGGCTGAACGTGCGCTGGGCATACTAGTTCAGCTTTGCCGGCATTCAAAACAATCTGGGGAGTTATTTCGATTTTGCGAGGACGTTTCATTCCCACCTGAAAAGGCGCGAGCTGATGACCATGAAAACCGCGGTCAAGCCCAGCATCAGCAGGACGTGACCACTGACGTCAGACAATGTCGCTCCCTCTGTGATGATGGAGCGGGAGGCATCGACCAAGTGTGTGAGTGGCAGCAGGCGAGAGAGTTTTTGCAGAACTGGGTTGGCTCCCTCGAGCGAGAACCAAACTCCCGAGAACAGCATCATGGGCCAGGTCAGAACATTGAGCAGGCCACCAGCAAATTCCTCGCTTGATATTCTTGCCGCAACCACCAGAGCCAGCGAGATCATGCACAATGATCCCACCAGCAACACAACGAACAGGTCGAGGTATGAGCCAATGATCTGCAGATCGACCATGAATCGACATCCTGCCAAGACGATGGCACATGTGGTCATCATCAAAACAAGACGACTTGCGACCTGAGCCGAAAGAAATTCAAAAGCAGACACAGGCGTTGCTTTGAGTCGCCTCAAGACTCCCGCTTTTCGATAGCGGACGATCACATAGCCCACGCCAAACAGCGAACCGAACATCACATTCATGCCCAGCAGACCAGCGATGAGCCAATCAACGTAACGGATCTCGCGTCCAGTCACCTGTTCCTTGACGAAGTTGGATTGGCCCGTGGTTGTTTGGGCTGTGAGCATTTTTTCGAGCAGGTAACCTTTGGGAGAGCTGTCGTTGATCCAATATTTGGGTTGCTGCTCAAGGCTGATGACCATGTCGTATTGATGCCGTTGAAGCTTTTCGATGCTTGGTTTGAGTTCAGGAGTGTCCAGAAAACGAATGAATTTGGTTTGTATAAAGCTGTTTGCCGCTGCATTGGCAGCAGTGGTTTCGCCTGCGGGTCTGTGCACGGCAACTTTGAAAATATCTTGATTTTGTCCTGAAAAAGCGAATGAAAATCCGATAATAATGAGAAATGGAAACAACAGACTCCACGCCATTGAACCCCGGTCGCGAACAAACTCTTTGTTTCTGGCACCAAGCAATGCAAAAAATTTTTTCATTCGCGAAGTCCTCGTCCGGTCAGGTGAAGAAACAGGTCTTCAAGGCTTGCGCTGCGCACCGACATGCGGTTCAGGTTAATATTTTTTTGGATAAACACGCCAAGTGCTGCCCTGACCTCGGGCACGTGAAATTCGACCTGGGAGTTTTTGCGATGGAATTCAAAACCAAGTCCTTCGGGAGATTCACCCAGAAGGTCTTCTTCCGGAATTTCAATGTACTGGCCTTCAAAATATTGTTTGAGAAGTGTTTTGGGTGCGCCACGTGCGATAATTTTGCCTTTGTCCATAATCGCTATCTGGTCGCAAAGAACATAAGCCTCTTCCATGTAGTGGGTTGTCAGGATGATGCTCTTTCCCTCGGCTTTGATTTTTTCGACCAACGACCACAGATTTCGTCGTGCTTGCGGGTCGAGTCCGGTGGTGGGTTCGTCGAGAAAAACGATTTCGGGATTGTTGACCAAGGCGAGCGCAAGCATCAGGCGCTGGCGTTGTCCGCCCGACAACTTTCGGTTGTCGCGGTCCAGAAATTCTTCAAGTGCACAGAGTCCAATGAGCTCGTCGATGTTGCGCGGATTTTCGTAAAGTGCGGCAAACAGTTCGAGGCATTCGCGGACCGTCAGAAAATCCTGCAATGACGTGCTTTGAAATTGAATGCCGATGCGGTGTTGCAACGAACGGGTCAGGGGCTGATTTGCGAACAAGACTTCGCCCGACGTTGACGGAGTGACTCCCTCCATCATTTCAATTGTTGTCGTTTTGCCTGCGCCGTTGGGTCCGAGGAGTCCGAAGCATTCACCTCTGCCAACGCTAAAACTGACGTCGTCGACAGCCAGAACATCTTTATATTGCTTGCGCAAATGGCGAGCTTCGATGTGGACTTGATTCATTCGCACTCCGTTAGCTAAATGAAATAGCTCTGTTTTTTTGGAAATATTTAAAATCAGTAAAAATTACTCCGAACCCCCTTCGTCGCCCGGGAAAGGGGAGAAATTCATGCGTCTGCAAGCATTGTACCCGCTGTCCATCGCAATCTTTCTTTCCGCATGTGTGATGAAAAAGCCAAACGAGGCTTTGTGGCAATTGATCCCGGATTCGGGCGTTTCGATTCCCAAAGAAGCCGCCTCTGATCTTGGACTCTCTGAGGAATTGGTCAAGAGGGTCTATTCAAAAGAAAATCTGCTGCAAGCCCAGGCGCAAGTGGCCTCAGGAAAAAACATCGAATTGAATATTCTTCTGCGCGATGACTGGCAGGCAAGGTTGCCTCTCAAAATGAAAAGTGGATCAGTCAAGAACTATGAAGACATCGAAACCTCGGAAGAAATCGTGGGGCTTGGTGATCTGCCTGTCAGTGCGATCAAAACGAACGTGACTCCGGCAGACAGCTTGCGAAAAATGACCTTGGATGCAAAGCAGCCTGCGTTTGATTTGATGAAGATTCAATTGTCCAAAAGCAGTCTTGTTGAAATTATTTCTGCGTTGAACAAAATCCACAAACTCCCTTCTGTTTTGTTTGCCGAGCCAAATTTCAAAGTGCAAAAGATTGCAACTCCCAATGACCCGAGTTGGCCTTCTTTGTGGGGAATGACCAAGATTTCTGCACCAACTGTGTGGGATTCATTCACCGGCAGTGACAATGTGGTGGTGGCTGTGATTGACACGGGTGTGGATCTCAATCACGAGGATATCAAAAGCAATATTTGGAAAAACACAAAAGAGATCGCCGGCAATGGTGTTGACGACGACAGCAATGGGTACATCGATGACGTCAACGGCTGGGACTTTGCCTATGGTGACAACGATCCGAGCGATGGCGATGGACATGGCACGCACTGCGCTGGGACAGTTGC
>JBDLRR010000417.1:0-3779 GCA_039799985.1 Pseudomonadota bacterium
ATTTTGTGTCCAAAGTCGCGACATTTTCAACATGTTCAACTCCTGTTTTTAAAAGATTTTTTGGGATTAAATCTCTTCGAAGAACTTGTTGAGCGATTCACCATTGAGAGTTCTGACATGGATAAGCGAATCGCTTTGCAACGGCCTGGTCAACATGACTGAACCCTGAAACGTCCTTTTCCTTTGTGAAGACTGTGAGCATTGATTGAATGGCAGAAGCTCGGCAATCGGCTGCACGACAAGCGTGTTGTCCGAACCCAGCTTGGTTCGGATCTCTTTGAGTATAAAGCAACCACGGCCTACCGTTTGCGGCCAATTTCCGCTGACCACAAGCTTTTGTCGTGCGCCAAGTCCACCTGGCAACAAGACGACTTCTTCCACCGGTGCGTAAAGAAAATCGTCCGGTGTTGCGCTTACGGCATGGTCAACGACCAATGGGAGTGAAGAGACAGTGGGCATACCTTCGAGTTCAATTTTCCAGTGACCGGCTGGCAGAGTGCCAAATGTCACCCTTTGAATAAAAGGCACAATCACCTGTGCACAGGGCTCACCGCGATAGACGTACGCTTCAACCCTGAGGGTGATTGTCTTGTTCATGACATCGATTTTCTTTTCCACAGGACCTGTTTTCATGCATGCGTTTGGGAATCTTCCTTGGACGACGACTTCGGCATTGTCGTTGTCGTCAAAACCCTGTGGAACAAAAATCTTTTCGACAGGAGCAAGTTCTCTGGAAACCGAGGAAGCAAGTGCGGGCACGCTGCACAGAAACTGCACAAAGGCAGTCAGGTTCAAAATGCAGGGCAAAGGTCGCTTGAATCTGTTCATGATGAACCTCACAGGTGGTGAAGAGAGAGCCCAACCGTCAGACACAGAGCCATTGTCTTTTCTACGTGTTGAAGAGCCCGCATCCAATCCGTGATTTCTGATTTTTTGGAAAATGCGAACATTGAGCCCAGGGCGGCAATTATTGCATCCTGTCGCCGAATCAAACCGCCGATAACTCAACAGATAACGCCGAAAAAAGGCCATCGATGGTTCAACATCAGTTTTTGGATGGACAAATGAACAAGCTCAGAGATGAATACAAAAGAAATAGGATCGGAATTGTCAGTTTTGCTGTTCCAAATACTTTTTTAACCATGATTCTGTTTCTACTTTTTGCAGGATGTAACCCGAAATCCAACTCGGATGCAGATGATCGTGTTTCCTATGGTCAGAGAAAATTTATTGTCGGTGGACAGGATGTGACTCCGAGTGACGCTGTGGCTGCATCGACTGTGGTGCTGATCAATGGTGCTGGAAAAATGCGTTGCAGTGGGACGCTCATTGCAGCACGACTGGTCGTTTCGGCAGCGCACTGTTTTGTGGACCCTGGTCTGGACAACAGCAATCTTTCGGTTGGTTTTGGACTCAACACCAGTTCGTTGGTCACTCGTTCCGTAAAAAGCTTCACCGCTCATCCGCAGTACGATGCCAATCGTCCGTTGGGTGAGACTGCCCCTTTGTATGATGTTGCACTGATTGAACTTGCCGAAGATGCTCCCTCCGGAACTGCATTTGCCCGGGTTCCTCATACCAGCTTCGATCTCAACAAAGGCGAACCTATGTTGTTGGCAGGATTTGGATTGAGCTACACCAGTGGCAGCGGGACAGGTCGAACGGGTGGTGGAGCAGGAACGCTGCGAAAAGTGACTCTGCCGCTGAACGCTGTGTTGATGTCCTCAAAGCAAATCAAAATTACGAGTGACTCGTCTCAAGCGGTGTGCAGCGGCGACTCTGGTGGCCCGGCTTATGCGACGTCGCGTGAAAATGAGCTTGTGGTCAGTGGGGTGACGTCGTGGGGATATTCGCGCTGCGAAGATGGTCTTTCGGTTTTCACCGACTTGCGCAAATACTCCGATTGGGTGGTTGCCAACAGCAAAGGCCAGTTGACGACTGAACGACTTGTGCAAGGCAGTGGTCAGTCGAACCCCGGAGATCAGATTCCCAACCCTGTGCAGGCTCCCTACACAACTGTGGTTGAAAACGCTTTTGCGTTGCTATCTGATATTCAAAGCGGACGCATCAGCCAGTCGTTTGGCGAGATCAAAGATCGCAATTCCGGAAAGTACACCAAGTCATTCTTCGTGTTCTTCAAGAATACTGATCCCAAATATTACTGTGTTCACATCAAGGGGGACGGCTCGGGATTCTCAACGCCATGGGGACAAAAGTCAGGTTCATATGTGTACTTTGACAAAATCCGGGTTTCAGAGCTTCCCAATTTTGATTCGTTCGGCTGCTCTTGGCAATCGGCAAGAAGCGGATGGTACTGGTACCTGGATATGTAAGAAGGAATCGAGGCGGATCTAAGCCGCCTTGCGTGGAATCCTGACAGACAATATTCCGTCGGAATAAGTCGAAGATTTTTCTTCCATGACAGCATCGTCCGCAAGACGTATTCCTCGTTCGTATTGATCGACGGGGTGCTCGCAATGTGCCATGGTGAAATCTGTGGTGTCGGCACAACTGCGTTTTGCCCTGACGAGCAGAGTCCGGCCATCGCTTTTCAGATCGATGGAATTCGCATCGGCACCCGGAAGATCTATCCTGATGTTATAAAGATTTTTGCTTTCCAGAACGTCGATTCTTGGATGTACATGACTGGTTGGTTCGGTTTTGAAAATTGAACGTGTGTCGTTGTAAAGATGGTTCCACAAAGTCTCGACCTGGTCCGCAATTTTTTCGCTTTTTGGAGTGATTTTCCTCAACATGTTTCTGAACCCACCGTTGGATCCTCTGGGATTCATGTCCAAATCATGTTTCATGACCCGCCTCCTGTGTGGAAAGTTGAGAGCAATCATGAAAAATTCTAGCGAATAGAGACTTCGATTGTCTTGTTCAGGATTCTTATCTGAGGGTGAGAATCAGGCTGCCACCGGGTTCCAATAACGTGGTTGCCGACTTTTCGCTTCTGCTTTTGGGGTTGAACATTTCAAGCTTCAATGCTTTGCATTTTTCTGACTTTGCTTTGAGTGTCAGACTGCATTGGTCGGCCGAGTTGGTCACAAACACGCGTCCGTCTTTGCATTCGAATGAAACTTCAAAGTCGCCCACATATTTCCAGCGGCTGGTGTTCATTCTCAAGGTGTTGCCGAATTCTGCAAGCTGGAGGCCAAGCCAGTCCTCGAAAGTCGTTTGAATCAATGCTGCTTCGCTCCAGGCTTGATGTGGAGCGCCTTTTGGCCAACTCCGGGGTGAATGGCTGCTGAGGCCATCGAGCAACTCTGCCATTGCTCCTCCCTGCGAGCCATGTACCGCGTGCCATACAAGTGTGTTGGTCAGCTGTTCCGCCCGGTGTTGATGTTCTTCGGTTTCGCTCAGCAAATGGATTGCACAATGACTCAACCAGGGCCAGATGGTTCCGTTGTGATAAGCCCAATCTGGATGTTCGAGCCCCTGTCTGGATCCAAATTCATGATACGGGTGGAAGTGAATCTTGTTTTCGTGGATGTATGCACTTTCTTCGCCAAATATTTCGTTGATTGGCAGCGTGTGTTTGACCGGAGTGTCTGGACTCAGAGTTCGAATTCCATAGGGCACTATCAGGTCTGCAGAAATCATTTCATCGATGGCCTGTGACAATTCGCCCTTGGTCATCAATTTGTGCAAGACGCCAGCTCGTTGCAAAGCATGGAATCCCAGTAGCAAGTTCGGCCGCAATGCCAGATCCTGTAAACCCTCTGGGCGAAGGTGATCTGCCCAGAGGCCTTTTTCCTTGTTGAAAAAAAGCTCAC
>JBDLRR010000418.1:0-5710 GCA_039799985.1 Pseudomonadota bacterium
GACAAGCGTTGGCAAACAGTTTCTATCAGGCATTTGCCAAACGTGATTCTGCCGCAATGAATATCCACTATGCAGAGAATGCGTGTTTTTCAGACCCGGTATTCACAAACCTCTCGTGCCGTGAGGTTCATGGAATGTGGGAAATGCTTTGTTTCAGTGCCAAGGATTTCAACCTCACTTTTGAGATCATCGAAGCCACTGAATCGCATGCAAAGGTTCAATGGACGGCCACCTACTCTTTTGGTCCGGCCAACCGTCGGGTGGAAAACAGGGTCACGAGCCGGATGGAAATTGCGGGCGGAAAGATTGTTCGACACGTGGATGACTTTTCATTTCCGCGCTGGGCACGCCAGGCTTTGGGCCCTGTCGGGCTCATTCTGGGCCCGTTACCCTTTTTCCAAAAGAAGGTCCAAACAACAGCACTAGCCAAACTCGCAAAACATCTCTCCAAGAAATAGAGTGAATACTGTCTCCGATTGACACTCGTGAGCGATTGCTCAAGACTCCGTTTCATGACGAAGACTCACCAACCACATTCAACCAATCAACAGATTTCACGCCCTGCACGAGCCCTGCTCATGATGGTGGGTGCCCATTTTTGTTTTTCACTGATGATCGCCATCATCAAGGCTGCGCAGCATCTTCAGCAGAAGCGCAACCTCGACGCAGGCTTGAGTTCAAGCTTTGGCACCTGGGAGAGCGTTCTTTTTCGAAGCTTGCCAATGACTTTCATCTGCTTGTTTGTTTTGTTGCGTCGCAAGTCTGCAGGAAAGAATCATCCCAAGCTTCAGCCCGCCGAATGGCAATGGTTGGTGACGCGTGGTGTGATTGGTGCCATCAGCATGGCTTGTTTTTTCTATGGAACTCTTCACATCCCAATTGCAATTGCCTCATTGTTTGCCAACTCGAGCGTCTTTCTCATTGGAATTTTGGGGCACGTTTTTTTGGCTGAACGCCTGACCGCCAAGCGGGTCTTTTTCGCCGTGGCAGGCTTTGCGGGCGTCGTTTTGGTTTTGTCGACAGGCTTTTTACCAAACCACCAGTCCTTGGCAGCAGATGCGGGGCCGGCAGGGTCAGCAGTCAATCCCATTGATTTCTTGATCGCCTTCCTGTCGGGGGTGCTTTCAGCGGTGGCCTATTTCAGTGTCCGCAAGATGAAAAGCGTGCCCGGAAACACCATCATCTTGAGCTTGTCGCTCTCAGGCGTCCTACTTGCTCTTTTTGCGGGCATTTTCATTTCACCGCTGCGGATTCCTTCCGACCCGACAGTCCTCGCGCTCCTCTGTTTGTCGGGTATCCCCGCTATTTTCGCGCAATATCTGATGACCTGGGCGTTTCAGACGGCCGAGGCCGGCTTCGTTTCCCTTGGACAATTCACCGGCCCGGTATTTGCAGCCCTTCTTGGATTTGTGGCATTTGGTGAGTCTCTGAGCGCCCTCCAATGGCTGGGTGCGGCCGTGACGATCTGTTTTGGGGTCATGATGCCGCTGTTCAGCGAACAGAACGTTCAGCAAAAAATATACTCACTGCCGCAAGGCTTCGTCTCTGCAGTGAAAGAAAGGTTGCGCACAAAATGAACCCACTTGTCCTCCCGTTGAATATCGGCAAAGACGATACCTTCCGAATCGCATGGAAGAACCGTTATTTTCAGGCCAAGGGTGCGCTGGTGTTACCGCGCAAGATCACCACAGCGTTCGACGCTGCCGAGATTCTCGAAAACACACAACTGGTTCTCAAGTTGACCGAATTCAGAACTGCGCTTCGCAGCAAGATTCTGGCAACGCTGTCGGATTCTGCTGGAGCCGTGCAAACGCAAACAGAAATTTTTGGACTTGTCGTTCAAGTCAACATCAAGACCGGAAAAATCAACTCGATTGAAGATGCACGCAAAGCTGTGGGCGCAAATCCTTCAGAAAACATCGACTTTCTGAGTGACGCCGCGCAGGTACTCAGCCTCAACGACACAGAACGAGCTGAGCTCGCGCAAAGTATCAATTCGTCGTTCACACCGACGGTAATGGAAGCTTTGCGCCAACCGTTTGTTGCCTTTGCGCCAGAGCTTTCAAACACCTGGAAAGAACAGGACCTCAAGTCTATTCAGGCCGACAAACTCGTTCCCTTCCAGATGCTCTTCCCAAACGGCCAACCCATCGAACGGTTTGTTGATGGCGAACGCTATGTGATCGATGATCTCTACTGCACCAACCCGACCTGCAACTGCACCGACGTGACGTGTGTTGTGTTGAAACTGTTGCCGGCGAGCGGAACAGAAGTGGCCTGGGGTGGATTCAAGTGGAACATTGAAGCCGACAAGTTCCGACCGATGCCGCAGTTTTCGAACAAGTTCAACGCTTCAGAGTGGTTCAAGCAATTCAACGCAGCTTCGGCATTCGACCTCAAGCTGCTTTTGAGCTCGCGGCAAAAATTCATGCGCAGCGAATACATTGCGGCACGCAAGGCGGCGGGGAAACAGTAATCACGTATTTTGAGTATCTTGCTTTGTAACTCAAGCCCCATTTATTGGGGCAGATAAACACAGCGGAAGCCATAATATCCATTCAATTGCGTCGTCTGGGTCGAACTTGACATGAACAAACCGCTGTATGAACTGTTGATGTAATGACCGCCCCTCAAGATTCCATCCGACGTCATTGAATACACAACCCCCAAGCCGTGACTGTTGTCGATACCACCCGACGGCCCTAAAATCAGCTTGTTCAAAAAAGCGGATGCTCCCAATGTTGGAAAATACGTTTGCTCTGAGAACTCTCTAGTACTGGGTATGGATGGATTGAGTCCAAGACTTGCCGAGTTGTCACTCACCCATTGACTGACGTTGCCACCCATGTCCCAAACAATTTCTCCATTGTTCAGTATCTTTGTCCGCTTTTGTTCCCAGCCACTGCCTGGAACCTGATTGACGTTGTTTTCAGTTCCAAAATAAGGATTGTCGTCGGTCGAATTTTCCAAAATCATTGGCGGCGTTCCGTCTGAATGTCCGCGCGCCATCATGCCATTTCCAACCGCAGCGCCGCTCCAGTTTTCAGCCACGTTCTCTGCATTCCGCGCTATTGTTTGCCACTGGGTGTTTGAAATCAGACGATAACCAGGCCCGGCATCATTGCATGCCTGAAGTGCGCTGGATGTCGTGTTCTGATTGATACCACGTTGTATCGACACCCAAGGCGAACCGTATGCCGTGCTGGATGCAAAGGTCGAGGTATTGTTGTTTTTGGCAGGATATTTCATCACACAAAAATCGGCATCGACGTTCAGCCACCAGCTGGAATGGCCAGACGTCGCAGTGGTACTTCCGAGTCCAGGAATACCACTGGCAGGAACGCCCACATAACCTGCCGGACAAATAAACGGAGTTCGTGTCATTTGAGACTGAGAAGATGAGCTTGTTCCATTTGAATAAGTTGAGGTGAGTTCCACAACAAATGAAGATGAACCCGCGGGCAAGCTCAGCTGCACATTCAACTTGCCAGTTCCACTGCAGCTGACACTGGTCACTTTTCCTGTTGTTGTTGTCGCGGAATGTGACACCGCAGACGCATCACAAGTGCCCGTCACGCTGGGCTTCAAACCTGAAACATTGACTCCCGGAAGTCCAAGGGTTTCGGCCCAAAGAGTCGTTCCATCGGACACTGATGAACCATCCCATCCGCAAAAGCGAAATCCGTATTTGCTGCCCGGAGAAAGCCCCGAGTATGTGTAAGAAGGAACCCCAACGGGAACAAGTGTTCCTCCCGCGCAGCCTGCTGATGGAGTTAGATTGCCCACGGCGACAGGTGCAACAAGAACACGATACGCTGTTCCGAGGTTGGTTCCCCATTCAAAAACAATGTTGTTTGAACCCAACGATTGCACACGAACGTCTGGATCAGCAATACGACCCAAATTTCGATAAACGTAAACAGCACCGGCATCAGATGCCAGATTGTTTGCACTTGCTGTTGTTCCATTGCTGATTGTCGTTTGATTCGAATCTTCCGTGGGAGCACCCACCGCAAGGGTGTCACCGGAAACTGCGACAGCACTTCCGAAGTTGTCTTGTCCATCAAGGTTCACTGCCTTGAAATAAGCTTCCTGCTCCCAAACTGAACCGCTTCGCTTGTAAAGGTACACTGCTCCACTGCGGCTGGCTGAATTGTTCGATGTCACCTGTGTTCCCGAAACAATCACATTCAGGCTCGACTCTTCATAGGGCGCGCCAATCGCCAATGAATTTCCACTGATCGCGACGGAAAATCCGAACCAGTCATTCCAGTCCAGATTCACAGCCTTGATATAAGCTTCTTGGGTCCAGGCGTTTCCGCTGCGGCGGTAAACATATGCTGCGCCACTGTCGTAGTGGGTGTTGTCGTTCGAAGCTGTTGTTCCGTTGGTGATGGTGTTCTGCGCTGCATCCTCCTGGTATGCGCCCACAACCAATGTATCACCCGAGACACCCAGCGCATTTGCAAAAGCATCGCCGTTGTTTGCATTGACGGCAGTGACATACGCTTGTTGGATCCAACTGTTTCCATTGCGGCCAAAGATGTAGGCCGCGCCCGTACCCGCGCGCGCCGGGGTTCCAACAACAATGGTTTCACCTGAAATCGAAACAGTCCTGCCAAATTCATCATTGGATGCCGCGTTGGTTGCTTTCAAATATGTCTCTTCGGTCCATTTGGAACCACTGCGCCTGAAGACATATGCTGCACCACTGTTCGTAGATGAGTTGTTGGTGCTCGCAGGTTGACCATTGCTGATGTTGTTTTGTGACGAGTCCTCATAAGGTGCCCCCACAACAAGCGTGTCGCCCGACAAGGCAACGCTTTGGCCAAACCAATCATCAGCGCTGGAATTTGATGGTTTTATGAAAGCTTCCTGAGACCAATTTGAGCCGCTGCGACGATACACATAAACCGCACCGCTGTCGGACGCCCCATTGTTTGAACTCGCACTGCTGCCATTGGTGATGGCGAATTCAGCCGACGACTCGTAAATCGCACCAATGGCGATCGTGTCGCCGGAAATGGCAACAGCATTGCCACAACTATCGTTGGCATCTGAATTCACAGCCTTGATGTAGGCTTCCTGTGACCAGTTTGAACCAACGCGCCGGTAGACAAACGCTGCACCGCTCTCAAGTGCACTTTCATCACTGGAAGCTCCAGTTCCGTTGGTGATGGTCCGCACAGAGGATGCATCATAGCGCGAACCCACCACCAGGGTATCCGCATTCAGTGAAATGACTTTTCCGAAGTTTCGGTTTGATTTGCCATTGGCGGCTTTGATGTATGCCTCCTGTTCCCAAACCGAAGGTGGTGCCTGTGTGGGAACGGGAGTTGGAGTTGCCGAAGAAATCGCCACGGCTGGAGTTGCCTGTACGACAAGGGTCCCCCCTTGTGAGGTGCCGGAAGGCAAAGTGGAAGTGGCCGAGGTTGTTGTTGATGCTGGTGTTGCCGTATTTTTTTGTGCTTGTCTTTTCTTCAACAACGGATGCCCTTGCGACGTCGAACCGCTCTCCGTCGAGGTTTCTGTAACAAGACCAGAGTCACGTTCGTCGCCCTCATCCAGAGGTGGTGCCGGGCGAAAACACGACGAAACCATTCCCACGACAAGCAGTGGAACGATTCGTCGACTTGTATTGCTCACATAGCCCCAAAAGCGTTGCACCAGGCGCGGGCCTCCGGTTCTTCATTGAAAGACCACCGCAGCG
>JBDLRR010000419.1:0-2728 GCA_039799985.1 Pseudomonadota bacterium
TTTTTCGTGCTTTTTCCGAACACGCAATAGGCGGGAGATGTGACACAAACACAGTTCCGCCGCAAGCAAGAAGGATTCCCCTCATGGCGACCATGAAGAACAGATTTGAACCCGGCCAACCCGCCCCAACTGGGCGCAACCTGAATACAAAAGGCTGGTTGCAGGAAGCAGCCCTGCGGATGTTGCTCAACAACCTGGATGCCGAGGTGGCAGAACGTCCGGAAGACCTGGTTGTTTATGGTGGGCGGGGAAAGGCTGCCCGCAGTCGGGAGGATTTCGACCGCATCACCCAGGCTCTTCAGGAGCTCGAAAGCGATGAATCGCTGCTGATTCAGAGCGGAGCGGCTGTTGCGCGTATCAAGACCCATGCTGATGCACCGCGAGTCCTGTTGGCAAACAGCAATCTGGTGGGCCGTTGGGCAAACTGGGAACAATTTGATGCGCTCGAGAAACAAGGGCTCATGATGTACGGCCAGATGACGGCCGGCAGTTGGATTTACATCGGTTCGCAGGGAATCGTTCAAGGAACCTATGAAACCTTTTATGAAGCTTTCAATCAGCACTACCAAGGCCAAGCGCGAGGAAAATTTGTTTTTTCGAGCGGCCTTGGTGGGATGGGTGGCGCCCAACCGTTGGCGGCGGTCCTGACCGGAGCTTGTTTCTTGGGCATTGAGGTCGATCGCTCACGCGCCGAAATGCGTTTGCGAACGAAATATCTCGATGAAATTCACGATTCGGTAGATGCTGCGATGGCCAGTTTGCATCGCTACATGGTCGCTGGCGAAGCCAAGAGTATCGCGATTATCGGCAATGCGGCTGAGATTCTTCCGGAGCTTATCAAGAGGGCTGATTTTACACCTGCACTTGTCACCGACCAAACCTCTGCCCACGACCCACTCTACGGTTATGTGCCTGTCGGTTATTCGGTTGAGCGCGCAGCAGCCGAAAGAAAAACCAACCCGCGAAAGGTTCGTGATGATGCCATGGCGAGTATCGCCACTCATGTGCGTGCGTTGTTGGAACTCAAGAAACGGGGAATTCCAACCTTTGACTATGGCAACAACATCCGTGCGATGGCAAAGGAAATGGGTGTTGAAAATGCATTCGACATTCCAGGCTTCGTTCCTGAATATATCCGCCCATTGTTCTGCGAGGGCCGTGGACCTTTCCGATTTGCATGTTTGTCCGGTGATCCGGAAGATCTGCGCAAGGCCGACCTCGTTCTACGGGAAATGTTCGCCGGAAATGCGGGTGTTCAACGTTGGCTCGAACACGCGCCAAAGAGAGTCTCTATTCAAGGATTACCCGCACGTATTTTGTGGTTGAATTATGGTGAGCGTGCTCGGGCCGGATTGAAACTGAATCAAATGGTGGCATCGGGTGAATTGAGTTGTCCGATTGTCATTGGTCGCGACCATCTGGATTGTGGGAGTGTTGCGTCGCCAAACCGCGAAACTGAAGCGATGAAAGACGGCACTGATGCCGTTGCCGACTGGGCCCTCTTGAATGCATTTGGAAATATCGCCAGCGGTGCAACCTGGGTCAGCTTCCATCATGGTGGAGGTGTCGGCATGGGGTACTCATTGCATTCCGGAATGGTCATTGTAGCCGACGGCAGCAAGGACGCCGAAAGACGATTGAGCCGGGTCTTGAGTTTCGATCCTGCAATGGGAGTCTTCAGGCATGCTGACGCGGGTTATGATATTTCGCGAAAGATTGCTCAAGAACGCATGAACTCTGATAAGGTTACAGAAACGCAGCCTCGCTTTTATCCAAGGTATCGTTGAAAACCAAGGAAGGAGTTCGCCATGGCATCGTCAATCTCTTTTCTCCCCGACGTTTTGTCTGCAGGCAGCGGAGAGCGGATTGTGATCCGCAATGCACTTGTCCTGACGATGGACTGCGATAACCCGAATGAGGTCGAGAGTACCTCGAACGTGTTGCTGGGTGCCCAGAAGGACTGCGACGTTGTCATAGAGGCTGGAGAGATCAAGGCTATTGGCGCGAATGCAGGAGCCAATGTCAGCGACGCAAAAGTGATTCAAGGTCGCGGTTGTGTGGTCATGCCCGGCCTTGTTGATTCACACACTCATCCGATTTTTGCCGGTTCGCGTGCGACTGAGACGGTGCTCAAAGCACAGGGACTTTCCTACGAGGAAGTAGCGGCACGCGGCGGTGGGATTGTTGTGAGCATGCGGGCAACCCGCGCTGCGAGTACCGGGGAATTGAAAAATTCCTATATTCAAAGAGCTCGTCAGGCAATTGCGCGCGGCGTTGTCGCATGGGAAGCCAAGACCGGTTATGGCTTGAGCGTTGAACAAGAACTGCGCATGCTTGCTTGTTTGTATGAGGCGCATGCCGAAGAGAACGACAAATATCCTTTGCCATTTATGGCTCCAACGTTGTTGGGACCACATGCGGCATCGCCCGAGCTTCATGGCCTCGATAATTATGTGCAGGCTTTGATTGATGCCATTCCGCAGTTTGCTGCCATGGCACAAAAGAATGTCGGACTGAAGAAAGTGCTTCCGCTGGCGGTCGACGTCTTTCTTGAGCGAAATTACTTCACCCGTGAACAAGCTGATAGATGGCTGTCTGCTGCACTTCAACATGGACTTGACGTTCACGTCCACGCAGATGAGTTTTCTCGCAGTGGCGGCTGTGAATCGGCGATAGCTCTGGCCCAGCGATTGGAACAAAACAGCCAGCGCAAACGCAGTCGGGGTCG
>JBDLRR010000420.1:0-5846 GCA_039799985.1 Pseudomonadota bacterium
CGGAAGACAATGATTTGCGGTGGCAATCTTGATCTGCATTCCCTCGGTGACTTCGGGGACAAGACTCATGGCACAGCGTTTTTGTTTCCGCACACCATCCGCGTCCCAGGTCAGATCCATCCAACCGCGAAGTGCTTGCATTCCTGTGACGGAGGAGTCGAGGTTCAGTTGTGAGCTTCCGAGCGTAAGATTGCTTTTCGAAGATGCAGAATCGGCAGCCAAACGTGATTTGCAGCCGGCAGGCGTTCGGGCCGTACTTGCAGCACAACCCACAGAACACAGGGCCAAAAAAGAATTGCCGACCACCAACCTCATCGCCACGCTCCTTTGATCAATGTCGGCAATGCATAGAGGGGACTTGAAGGATGTTTTTCGGATTGTCTTACGACAGCGTCAACTTACTGAAATTAAGAGGTTTAATTACGCAGAACTGGGTTCAAGACAATGCTCAATGTTCGCAAATTACTTGCTTATTTGCGCAAGGTATCGACCTGTTCCTCGCTCAACCAATCACGGATCTTGTTCGCAATCTCGTCTCGCACTTCACGGAATGCGGCAAGACGGTCGGAATCGGTATCCCCGATGGATGCCGGATCACGAAATGGCCAGTGAAGACGCCGGGCGGAACCAATAAAGACGGGGCACACTTCGTCAGCGCAAAGTGTGATTACGACGTCAACATTACCAAACTCAATTTCTGAAACACTTTTCGAAAAATGTTTCGAGATGTCTATCCCAATCTCGGACATTGCCTGAATTGCAAAAGGATTGACAAAAGAGGGTTGTGAACCTGCGCTCAACACCTCCACAGAAGGTCGTGCCAGCGACCTTGCAAGGCCCTCTGCCATCTGGCTTCGGGCCGAATTTGCAACGCAAAGAAAAACGATTTTCATTGCAAGACTCCTCAATTCACACTTTTGCGGGAACTGCCGTGGAGCGACCCCAACGCAGTGCAACTTTCACAAGAATCAACAGCACCGGCACCTCAATCAGGGGCCCAATCACCGCAGCAAAGGCTTGTCCGGAACTCAAACCAAAGGTTGCAATCGCAACCGCGATTGCCAATTCGAAGTTGTTGGATGCCGCTGTCAACGAGAGAGTTGTGCTACGGGAATGATCAGCACCCACCTTGCGACTCAGGAAGTACGACGCCAAAAACATCAATACAAAATACAAGGTCAAAGGAATCGCTATGCGAACAACATCCCAGGGAATCTGCAGCATGAGTTCACCTTTCAAGGAAAACATCATGACGATCGTCAGCAGCAAGGCAACAAGCGTGATTGGGCTGATGCGTGGTATAAACTTTTGCTCGTACCACTCAGTTCCTTTTGTTTTCAACAGTATCAATCGGGAAAGAAATCCTGCAACAAATGGAACACCCAAATAAAGACCCACTGCTTTTGCCGTTTCGACGATTGATATTTCGATAGCCATGCTGTGCAAACCAAACTTGTTGGGCAGCCAAGTCACAAACAACCATGCGTAGACTGGAAAAAAGAGCACCTGAAAAATCGAATTGAAAGCAACAAGTCCTGCGCAATACTCGCGGTTTCCTTTTGCCAAGTCATTCCAGACAATCACCATTGCAATACAACGGGCCAGCCCGATAACCACAAGACCCGTCATGTACTCGGGTTTGTCGGCAAGAAATACAGCTGCCAGCGCGAACATCAGCAGCGGACCAACGACCCAGTTTTGGAGAAGCGACAATCCAAGGACCTTAAAATCCAAAAAGACGGATGGAAGTTCTTCATACTTCACCTTGGCGAGGGGCGGATACATCATCAGAATCAATCCCACAGCCAGCGGCCAGGAGACCGTTCCCGAACTCAAATCATTGAGCGTTGATGTAATTTCGGGCAGGACATTCCCCAATGCAACGCCCAACGCCATTGCAAGGAAAATCCAGAAGGTCAGGTAACGGTCCAAAAATGAAAGCTGATTCATTGCGTTCACCATAAGAAGCAAGAGTTGCGGATATTCCTCCAATTAACATATTCATCAGTTGATGAAATTCAGGTTTGTTACAATTTTGTTTCATACACCCCAACTTCGTCACATGGCATTCACATCTCGACGTTTTTTATGAGAGAAATTGATATAGATAGGTCCGGGTGAGATTTTCGAAACAGGAGGTTTTCATGATTTTGCGCCGAACATTCATCGCTTCCGTTGCCGCACTTTCAACACTTTCGATGGCTGCCCTGGCATCCAAAGCAGCTCCGGCAAAGCTGGCACTTCCGTCATACAAGCCAACTTCGGGTGTTTCTGGAACTCTGAAGTCGATCGGGTCAGATTCCATGAACAACGAAATGGCACTCTGGTCGGAAGCATTCCGAAAATTCTACCCAGGCATCAAAATTGAAGTTGAAGGCAAAGGTTCCGCTACAGCACCAACCGCTCTCATCGAAGGCACGGCGCAATTCGGCCCGATGAGTCGCCCAATGAAGGCAGAAGAAATCGCAGCCTTCAAAAACAAATTCGGTTACGAGCCCACCGCAATCAAAACCTCGCTTGACGTTCTGGCTGTCTACGTCCACCGCGACAACCCGATCAAGTCGCTCACCCTGCAGGATGTGGATGCCATTTTTTCCAAGACGCGCAAGAGCGGCGCTGCGAAGGACATTGTGACTTGGGGTGATTTGGGCCTGACCGGAGAATGGGCCAGCAAGCCTATTCAACTTTATGGACGCAACAGCGCATCTGGAACTTACGGCTATTTCAAAGAACACGCTCTCGCCAAGGGTGACTTCAAGGATACCGTGAAGGAACAACCAGGCTCAGCGGCAGTCGTTCAAGGCGTTGCTTCCGACAAATTCGGAATTGGTTACAGCGGAATCGGCTACAAAACAGATGCAGTCAAAGCTGTTCCCCTTTCCCTCAAGCCTGGAAAAGAAGCCATTCCTGCCACAGACGAAACAGCGCTGGCGGGAACCTATCCACTCGGACGTTATCTGCTGATCTACATCAACAAAACGCCGAAGCAGGAACTCGAGCCAGCCCGTCGCGAATTCCTCCTCTACGTGCTTTCCGCTCAAGGGCAAGAATCGGTCGAGAAGAACGGTTACATCGCTCTTCCCCTCAAGGTGCTTGAGCAAGAAAGAGCGAAACTCGGTACCGTCAAGGGCGGATGAGTGCACCGCGTTCAACTCATCGACCCGCCTTGATAGTTTTTCGGTTCATCAGAAGTTTATTTGTACTCTGCGCACGAGCTTTCGCTCGTGCATATTTTTACGCCTGGGCATGAAATGGAATTTGTGTCGTAGGTCTCTTTGTAATTCCCGATAATTCTGGGCTTGCGGCAGTCATTGTTTGACCTTGAGTATCCCGCGAAACCCGGAGCCGGCCGATAAAACGTTTGAGTAAACCACTCGCAGGCTGTCAGGGCCATGGCTTCAGCGGATTCTGCTGACGGAGCCTTTGCCAGAAATCGGGTGCTCGTGCCGCCCATCCACCCACCCTTGAATCCGGTGGGAACGATGCGCGACTCGTACTGGGCCACGTAATTGCAACTTTTCTTGTCGCGATCGAGATAATTGACGGAACCTATTAGTGCAGCAACAAAATTGACTCGTCCACTGGCGGATTTGATCTCTGGACTCACCAAGGCTTCCTCAACAGTTTTCCCGTTCGTGCTTCCAGCAAGCGCCGATTTCAAATGAGTGACAGAATTGAATTTCGAAAGCTCAGCGAGATGAGCGAGCACGTTTGCCGTTGACCACCGAAGTGCTCCGGCCAAGGATTTCGTCGATTGAACAATCAAGTTGACCGCTGCAGAGCCAAGTTTGGCTGGACCATCGCAAAAAAATCGAACTTCACCCGCCGCAACAGGGCGCGTGCAATCGATTGCGTAAATTCCGCCGGCCGCAAATGCTGCTGCAGCAATTTCTGTTGAGACACCAACTCCATATGCTGCGCCTGCCACCACCGGCAAAAATTGAACATCCGATTCATCAGCGGATTGCTGTTCTGTTTTCTGTTTGCACGACAGAAGCACAAGCAGCGACGCACAGAGGGCAAGTTTTTTCATATCAATATCCTCCCGATGGCGTGCCCATCGACACGCTTCGCGGGAAGTTGAGTGAAGAATTTGTGAAACAGCTGAACCATCAAGAAAAACTCATTTTTAATTGCCGGCATACCGCCAAAAATTGAAAAAAATCCGTCGCGGAACTTGGTCAATTTTGTGAATCGACCTGAAAAACATGAGCTTCACCTGCTTGTCACAATCAGACACACGCAGAGATCAGCAATGTTTCGTTGTAAACTCAGAACAAATCAGATTTTTAAAATAAAACGGAGTACCAGAAAAACATGATCCTGAAGGCGATCAAATGGGCATTGAAGGTAACCAACAAACGATGGTTGTTGCCCTATATCCGCAGTATTGAGTGGATTGGAAAACCTACGGGCATGATGGGATCATCTGCGTTGCTCGATCAGGCACTCTGGGTTTTGTTCTCGGGTGCCAACAATATGCTGGCAGTCCACACCAACCGAAACTGGGTTTGGCCGCTTTGGATTGAAGAACAATGGCAACCGCGTTCAACAGCCTTCATCCCCACAGGCGCTGGGCTTTTGGGAGCGAATTTGTCACGCCGAAACTGGACGTCATTGGGTCATTCAGCTTCGCCCATGGAGTGCATGGTGGACCCGGTCGGGATGATCACCGTCGAACCACACAGTTGGTCTTTGCTGCCTTATTTGAAGGTCCGAGGAAACCTTCAGGCGCCTCCTTACTTGCAAGAAGGCGTGATGCAGGTGCTTTCTGATGATGTCTTGCCGGTGCTCGAAACGCGCTTTCCCGTCGTGGAAGGAATTGAATGGTCCTCCACAGCGGCAGCGACATTCATCGACAACGCATTGCGAATTACATGTCGAATTGTGGTTGAAAATAAGAGTTCAGAGGTTGCAGACGTTGTCGTCGGATTCGGAGTACGGCCTTACAACGTTCTTTCAATTGGTCACATCAACCAACTCGAGAACCTTGGCAGTTACTTGAGAGTCAACAAGACTTGGGACGTCGAGATGCTCGAAAAGCCATCTCGAGTCTTGCTGGGAGATCGGGGTACTGGAGATCCGATGAAAGACCCCTCATCTCGGCCCCTGTCGGAAAACTTGAAAAGCATTCGTGCCCGTTCTGGAATTTCTGCCGGCTCTATAGAATTTGATCGAAGTTTGCAGCCCGGGGAAAGAATTTCACTCGGGGTGGTTGTCTGGTGTGATGCCGAAAAGAAGGCGCAGCGAAAAAAAGGTCAAGTCCGCCAGACACTGCACGTGAATGCCGATGCGCTCATTCGCGCCCGGGAAGAAGAACTCAGGCTTGAAGACATGCGCTCAGCAAGAATCAATTTGCCTTGCGAAAAGCTCGAGCGACAACTCTCGGCCATCAAACTTCGACTGCCGGCATTTGATGACGTGACACACTTCAGCCCGGGAACATTTCTGTATCACACCCACTGGTACCGCGATTCTTTTTTCATCTCGGAAGCGTTTGCCAACCTCGGATTTTTAAACGAAGTCAGGCAAAAAATCGAAGCGTATCCCTCTCGTCAGCAATCTTCCGGAGCCTTTGTTGACCACCCCGGCGAGCTTGACTCACATGCAATTGCACTTTGCACAATGCTCATTTTTGCGCGCAAGTCCGGCGATCAGCGACTATTGAAAGACCTGTTCGACAGTGTCTGGCGCGGACTCCAATGGCTGGAAAAGCAAAGAGTGCATTCTTCCGGAACGCCCATACTTCATGCCGGGCTTTTGCCGGCAAGCTTTTCTGCTGAACATTTTGGTGGCTGCGATCACTATTTCTGGGACAATTTTTGGTCGCTGCAAGCAATGAAGAT
>JBDLRR010000421.1:0-3629 GCA_039799985.1 Pseudomonadota bacterium
CGATCTCTTTCACAGCCGAAGGATTGCAAATTTGTTCAGACAGAGCGTTTGCAAGGTTGCACACCTTTGCAATGGTCCGCAGTCGTTTGCGATGGTCATGAAAAATGATTTCATTTTCTGCTGTCGTCGGATCCTTCATTTCCAAAACAAGTGGATGTTCTGCGAAAGCCAATTCAGCCTGCGCGTCGATCAACACCCGCGCATTTTGTGATGGTGAATTTGTTGGCGATGGCAACACGCTCACCCCACCCCAGAAGAACTCGGAGAATTTCTTGGACGAGCCGATGTTGCCCTTTTCCAATGAACGAATGTTCATAAACACCGTCCGAATTTTTTCAGACAATCCATCTTCCGAAAGGTAGGAACGTTTCCACTTGAGAACTTTCTTTCTTCGTTCCTTCACCTTTTTCAGATCTTGGTAGGTTGGCTCCTTGCCCGACCTGAGCCCTTCAACCGCCCCAGCGTCGGTATCGAAGAGGTCCTTGAAGTTGCCCACCACCGTGTATCCGTCATCAAGACCATCGCGGACGGCATCCCACAATTCGATTTCATGGGCAAAGTTGTGCGAAAAAACATCCAAAATGTCGCGCAGACGAACAATTTGCTTGCGCAGATCCTTGGCCTGATGAGGCAAGGTTTCTTCGCTGAATTGATTGATGCCCGAGTCAACCACATCTTTCGCTTGATTTGCAGCCTTGACAATCATTTCTGTGTCGCTTTGAACGCCACGAGTCGAGCTCAAATTCGAAACATTGCCGACATCTGACTTTGCACAACCCATGCTCTGAGTCATGAGCGCCGCGAACGCAATCAACACCAGCCGTGAACAAGATATATTCCGTTTCATTGAAGCACCCCCTGACGGCGGGAGCTAATCGAAGGTCTTCAATCGTTCAAGAAATAGATCGCCATTGTTCCGCGAAATTCCGGATTCAAATGCAACTCGCATTCATGGTTCCTGGCCATGTTGCAAAATCGCCAAAATCACTCTTCAACCGACACCTGCGATTTTGCTTCAATAAATCGAACAACGAAAAAGTGCCTGGATACCTTATCCCAAAGATTCTCGGTACTTTCCCGAGACTCCCAGATCTCCCGCATTTGGACTGCATTTCTAGGCCAGCGTCTCCAGATATGAACCGAAGGCCTCAGCCGCATGCGCGTGCCAGGGTCCGTTTGCTCCAGCCAACTCCAAAACCCATTCAAGTCCTTTTTGTTGGTGAAAACCAGCCACTGCCCCTTCAGTCCAGACTGAAGCAACTCGGAATACGAATTTGAAAAATATGCGGGCCGGCCAGTCATGTAGGCCATGATGCCCCACTCACTGTAGTTCTCTTTATCAATGTTGTTGTAATTCAATGGAGCATCATGCTGTTTCACAAGCTCGCGCACATCGGCCAGTTCCGATTCGCCCAACGTTGCCGTGATACCCAATGCCCCAATCCAAAAACAAGCCACTCCCAGAACTACCGCCGCCCGAGGGGCGATTTTAACCCTTTCATCCAAAACAACTTTGAAGCACAAAAGCGACATCAAAAAGGAAAGAATCAAGAACGTCGCAGTTGCGCCGGTCCACCAGGGTGTTCCACCAAAAAAAACAGTGTGACACAGCACAACCACAGCAATCATCAATGCCGACCAAGGGAGTATGGACCGGGCAATCATCCTGAAGGGAGCAACATTCGTCTGCAATTGTCCCACAATAAACAAGGCCAGCGGCGCTGCCAGGGGGAGTCCATACCAAGGCGCCAGATAACCAAGCCCGAAGAAAAATAGAAACGTGGGGGCAAAAAACGAAATTGAAACCTTCGTCAATTCATCCCAGCGAAAATCGCCTCCCCTGATTCTTTTTGCCAGAATCAAAATGCTGCTCAACAGCAAAAATGACCACGGTATGAGATGAAACAAGAAATTGTTGAATAAAAATTCAGCATGAGAATCAGAAAATCGAGGTCTGTCTATTTGCTCTCTGAAAATATACGTTTGCAACCAATTCTGACGATCAAGCATAAATGGAACAAGATATCCAACTCCACCAATGATCACTCCTGAAACAAGAAACCATATTCTGGTGACGCTCGAAAACAGCGAGGATTGCAAAGATCGGCTGGTGACAAAGTAAAGAAGAACAGAAAATCCGATCAAGCAACTGTGAATGGGGGACTTGAGTGTGCCCGCCAGTCCCACAGACATCCAAAGCAGAAAATAGTATCGGTTTTGATTGGTCAATCGAGCCAAGACAGCGAGCGACATGGCGACTGCATAAAGGCTCGTCAACGCGCTGTCCATTTGACTTGAAAAAGTAAACATCACAAAGGCTCCGGCACTTGCAAACAACCATGCCGGCAACGCCTTCAATTGACTCCCCTTGGGCAGCAGAAATTCTGCAGCAGTGCGCAGAGCGGTCATTGCGAGTGCAGCCATCAAAAGATTCATGTAAACAACTGAAAGCATGGAAAAGCCGAACAAATGATGCCCAAGAATCAACAAGAGGTAGTGAGTCGGGCCCTTGATGTAATTCACGTCACCAAACTGAAGCTGTTGCCAAAAGTGTCCTGCCCGCAGCATTTCCAATGCCTGGCCAACATAAACCTTTTCATCGCCATGAATGCGCACGTGACGGAACAAAGAAAAAGGCACCATCAGGGTCAGGTAAGCGATGGCATGCCCCCAAAATCCGCACTTTGCCCAGTAAAAATCTAAAAAAGATGCAATTCTTGTTCTCAATCTCTCGCCGACAAGTTCCATGCTGGCCACCCCTCAACTGCGAGACTCAATCAAATTGTGACGAAGGGCGAGTGTCAGTTTTGCCAAATCGGTGAATTTAGTTTTTCAATTTTGAGAAATTCTTTTTTTGGACTGGATAAGTTCGTCGGCAAGAATTCATGGGGACGTTGCTCTCGAAAGTTGACCTCAAGTCAACATCGCCAAATTGTGTCTGAAACCGAAAAGCAGGCCCAATTTCCTCGACCAGACCAAAAAGAGAGAATCCCGGACCGATGAATATCGGCCCGCGATTTTTAAAATCAGAGGAAAGACAAAGACGTTTTGCCGATTGCACCCTCGGGCACCGACACCGCGCGCGCATCTGCACTCTCGATGGTTTCAAGATGCTGGCTCAAATCAAGCCCCAATTCTTCTTCTTCGGCGCTCACACGCAGCGGAGAAATCAGGTCGACAATTTTATAAAGGACGTACGCTCCAAAGAATGAGAAGCTGCCTACCAATGCCAGAGCTATCAAGTGCTTGTAGAACGTTGCGGTTGGTCCAGCGACGAGTCCCACTTCCTTGGCAAAAACACCGGTCAGAATCATGCCCATGATGCCACCGATTCCGTGGCAAGGAAACACGTCCAGCGTGTCGTCGATTGAAGTCTTTGTTTTCAAATCCACAACCACGTGCGACACAACAGCCGACAACGCACCAATCAAGACACTCGCGCCAACGGTCACAAAGCCTGCAGCTGGTGTGATTGCAACCAGACCAACAACAGCGCCGATGCAAAAGCCAACAGCTGTGGGCTTGCGACCCCGAGCCATGTCATAGAAAATCCAAGCCAGTGCGGCTGCTGCAGAAGCCGTATTGGTTGTTGCAAACGAAAGCGCAGCCAAATCATTCGCAGCCAAGGC
>JBDLRR010000422.1:0-5198 GCA_039799985.1 Pseudomonadota bacterium
TCTCGGCAAGGTGAGGCGATTTGCGTGAAACTGGAATGCGGCTCGCTGCGTTTTGAATTTTACTCAAATCAATAATGCCAAGCATCGAAAGACCAAAGACGAACATCAAAACTGCAAGACCTGCGTTGACCAGTTTGCTTTGCAAAAGGCCACCAAAAAGAGAGCCCGTCATGCCTGCGATAACACCCATCGAGGCATACGAGAGAATGATGCCGATCATATACATGAGAGCCGGAATCATGTTTTTTGCTTTGGATGACCCGCCTTCCTGGTGGGGTCTTTCGATGCGGCTTAAAATATTCAGGGTGATGGGAATCATCGGATAAACGCAGGGCGTCAGGTTCATCAACAGTCCTGCGATAAAGAGCGCAGGAAATAGAAGCCAACTGCGCGACAGAAGATTTTTCTGAACCTCAGATGTGATGGAATCTGTGAGCGACACCTCCTGCTGCAGAGGTGCTGTTAAAGTTGTTTTTGGCGGAGTTGGCAAGGCTGTCGGTGTCATGACAGGCGTCGCTGAGATCGTGGGAGTGGGCAGTGCCGTCAACACTGTTTTGGGAGTGCCGGTATCTGGTGAGGTTGAATTTGGTGTGGACGGTGAAAAGGCGCCTGAAGCTGAACTTTCTGATTTGCTCGATGCGGACGTTGAACCCAGTCCACCACCTGAAACAAGAGCGTCCGATTTGGGCTCCGCGCGTGAGGTTTGACCTGCCCTGGATGAGATCAGGAAATACGCAGGAAGCAGGCAAGTATTGACCGAGCATGCCTCAAAGCGGACGCGAACAAATCCCGTTTCGTCAATTGGAACGTCGCTGGTCAGGATGAACCTTGCGCCTTTGTCATGAATGGCTCGAGGTTCATTGTAAAAAGGATCCTGTATGACTTTTGCTGGGGGTTGTGCCTGCATCTTGAGTGGCACAGGGGTGTCGAGCGTGGCCGCACTTTTGTATTCAAATCTCAAACCGTGTTCATAGATTTTGAAGCCACCACGGGTGTCCAATTCCAGCTCGGCTGAGCTGGTGGTTCCGTTTGTTGTCGTTTTGACAAGCTTGAATTGAACAACATTCGCCGGATCAATTTTATTCAGCGATTTTAGAGGTTCGTTGAAAGGGTCTTGCTGCGCCAAAGAAATCCGCGCTGGTGCAACAAGGCAGAGCAAAAAAAACACCAAAAAGACGGTTCTTGCCCATGATTGAAGATTGCGTGACGTGGGCAGCGATGTCAGAGTATCACAGTTTTGAGGCATTTGAGTCCCGTTCAAAGAAAGTTGAATCATGACCGCGAGTACAAAACCCGTTTTGCGAACTTCTTCCAAAAACTCCCGAACAGATCACAAGGTTCTTGTGGTTGTTCTTGATGGCGTTGGTTGGAAAGACCTTCAAGACAATCTCACATTACAACTCGACCGTCACGCAGGAGTCTTGCCCTCGGCCGCCTTTGTTTCGGGTAACGCCGTTGCAGCAGCCTACACCCCCCATCTGGCACAATTGATGCAACAATCATTGAGCAGAACTTTGCTGGCGCATGGTCCCAGTGTTGGGCTTCCGTCAGAAGACGACATGGGCAACAGCGAGGTCGGACACAACGCTCTTGGAGCGGGCAGAATCTTTGCTCAAGGTGCCAAGCTGGTGAACGCTGCCATCGAATCGGGCCGCTTGTTTGAAGGCAAGGGATGGGCTGTCGTTGCAAGGCGTCAGGAACTTCAAGACGGTCGCAACTCACTCCACTTCTGTGGATTGTTGTCAGATGGAAACGTTCATAGCCATATCGATCATCTTTTCGCCCTTATTCGCGCTGCAAAGAAAGACGGTGTGCGCAAAGTCCGTTTGCACGTGCTTTTGGATGGGCGAGATGTTGGCCCGGACACTGCAGAGATTTATGCAACCAAGCTCAATCAATTTCTTGCATCAATAAACGACAATCAATTCGATTGCCGGGTCGCCAGCGGCGGTGGCCGCATGTTCGTTACCATGGATCGCTACGACAGTGACTGGTCGATTGTGGAGCGCGGATACAACGCGCATGTGTTGGGTGAAGCTCGGAGTTTTGCCTCGCTCGACGAAGCGTTGAAAACGTTCAGAAGTGAAGGGCTCAAGAGTGATCAGAATCTTCCGCCATTTGTTGTTGCCGCAAACGGTGCACCGGTGGGTCCGGTTCTAGATTCAGACAGTTTTGTGTATTTCAATTTCCGTGGCGATCGAGCCATCCAGATCTCGCGGGCCTTGACGGAGACCGGTTTCTCATCGTTCAAACGCAAGCGCTTTCCAAAGATTGTTTATGCCGGAATGATGCAATACGACGGCGATCTCAAGATTCCCGAAACTTATCTTGTTGATCCTCCACAAATCGACCTCACCATGGGTGAGTTGCTGAGTGCGACCGGGGTGAAGCAATTTGCCTGCAGCGAAACTCAAAAATTCGGACATGTGACTTATTTTTGGAACGGAAATCGGAGCGGAAAATTCAATGAGTCTCTTGAAAATTACATTGAGATTCCTTCCGACTTGGGTTCGTTCTCTGATCGTCCATGGATGAAGTCTGCAGAAATTGCAGACACAACCGTCGCTGAGATGCGTAAAGGTTCCTTCAGGGTTGGACGAATCAATTTTGCCAACGGCGATATGGTGGGACATACGGGTGACTTTGCTGCCACACTTGTGTCGGTTTCGGCAGTCGACATTGCCCTTGGACGAATTCTGACTGCAGCCAAAGAAACCAACACGGTGGTGGTTGTGACGGCCGATCATGGCAATGCCGACGAGATGTTCGAGATCGACAAAAAATCCGGCAAAGTCACGTGTGATGAACATGGCGTGCCGCGCGCCAAAACAAGCCACACTCTTGCACCCGTTCCTTTTGCAATCTTCAATGCAGGAATCCTTCCGTGTGAAGTGAGGTTGAAAAACGACCTTGCCAAGGCGGGTCTTGCCAATGTTGCTGCAACTGTTCTTCAACTTGCTGGTTTTGAAGTTCCTGGCGGATACGAGCCGTCGCTTGTGGAGTTTTCATCTGGTGCAGACAAAAATGAAAATTCCAATGACAGTGTCGAATCCAACGCAGGTATCAAAAAGTCGTCTGTCGATCATCCCAAATTGCGGTCTCCCTTGAGTCTTGCAGCCCAACGCGACTTGTACTCCCTGGGCAGCAATTCCGTTTTGTTTGCCAAAACTGTTGCGGCGCTCAGAGCTGAAGATGGGTGTCCGTGGGACAAAGAACAAACCATTGATTCGTTGCGACCATATCTTGTTGAGGAAGCCTATGAAGCCGTTGAGGCGGCGGCTGCCTATGCCCAGCAAGGAGATCAAGAAACAGCCCGCGCATACTGCAATGAATTGGGTGATGTGTTGTTGCAGGTGTTTCTGAATTCGCAGATCGCATCTGAGAAGAAGCATTTCAAGGTTGCAGATGTGTTCTCGGACATCACGGAAAAGATGATTCGGCGACATCCGCATGTATTTGCCGAAAACGCGGGTGGAATTTCTTCGGCTGGCGATGTCGTGCGTCAATGGGATGTGATCAAATCGGGAGAAAAACCTGAATCGGGTGAGGTCGAAAAATCCCTTCTCCATAAAGCCAAAAAGAAACACGCACAGCCGACATTGAGTTGGTCGGCTGCGGTCTCGAAGTCGTCTTGGAAACTGGGTTTTGCCTGGAAAACTTTGGACCAAACATTCGCTGACTTGAGCTCCGAGGTCGATGAACTTCGCAGGGAATTGTTTGTTGATTCACCCGATTGGCAAAGGGTGTCTGATGAACTGGGCGACATTGTTTTTGCGCTGGCAAATGTTGTCGTGTTCTTGAACGAAACAAGCTTCAAGAATTCGCAGGCTCTTGATTTCGACTTGTCTGCGCGGTCAAGCATCGCAAAATTTCTTTCGCGATTTGAAGGAATGGAGCAGATTCTTCGCGAGAGGGGTGCAAGCGTCACAGAAGAGTACGCAAAGAGTCTAAGTCTTGAGGTTTGGGATGAGCTTTGGCGGGAGGCCAAGCGCAGAAAATACCGCTGATTCGTAACAGACGTTGCTTGCAAAGCCACAGGGTTCGGGGCATTCTTCTCGGATACCGAATATGGTGTTTTGTCAGCCCTGCTTATCCACGAGGCATAACTATGGTCCTGAAGAAATTGTTTGGCAAACGCGACTCAGAATCCGAACAAACCAAAACCACATCGGTTCCTGACACAGCCGAGAAGGCAGGCGCCACTGCTGCCGACGAAACCAGTGAACCTGCTCAGCAGGCTGGAGAGCCCAAGGCTGCTGAATACCTTGAACTGGCCATGGTGGAAAATGCCAGACAAGATACTCCAGACAGCCGCAGAAAAGTTTATCAAGAATTGTTGTTCTCGGAGCTCCTGCTTGCTTTGGCAGAGCCGGATCCGAATGCTGCTCAACCGGCTGCGGGTGAAGATGGCCAGAACATGAGCGTGGCCATTCTTCAGAACTCCGCAGGCACTCCCTTTGCGGCAGCATTCACAAGTGGCGCAGCGGCGCGTCGTTGGCGTCCGGATGGCGGACAATACGTTTCGGTCAAAGGTCAAGATATTTTCAAGCTGCTCGAGCCCAGTCCAGCCGAAGTGATTGTCGTCAACGCGGGCAGTGCTCCTTTCATCATTCTTCCCAAAGTGGAATACCGTCAGCTGGCGATGGGGATTGTTCCGCAGTCTGCCCACAGTCCGGTTCAGGTGGCATCGGGTCAGCCTGGTCAAGAGGGTCAACCCGCTGAGGCGCAGGATGGACAGATGCAGGTCGCTTTCCCGCCGGATGTCTTCTCGGATGCACAAAAAGAAGTTGTCAAGACAATGCTTAATTCTAGTGCAAATGTAGAGGCTGCCGTTCTGGGAGCCATTCTGCCCCCCAACGCTCCCCAAGATGGATGGATTCGCACCATCTTCTTGCGCGTGACCGGTATTCAAGAGTCAGGCGAAGCCATGCAAAATTTCTGCACGGCAATCAAGGGCGGAATTCTTGAGAACCAGTCGGCTTTGTTTGAGAAAGCCCCATTTGAAGTGGGTGTCATGCCGGACGAAGGATTCTGGCAAGCCATGCACCAAAACGGCATCATTCTCTTTGACAAGAATCCCCCTCCTATGTCACAGCCAGAGACAAAGGATGGAATCGTGGACGCTCGTCTCGAAGCCTGAATTTGACAACGAAAGGATCTCGAGAGAGGGGTGTCAGACACCTCTTTGCAAGGGGTCC
>JBDLRR010000423.1:0-2519 GCA_039799985.1 Pseudomonadota bacterium
CGCCAAAACAGTGGACTCCGGCAGAAAAAGCAATTGCGAAAAACTTCAAGCCATCCGAGTTTTCACGCAGCCGGCTTGTTCAAGCCAGCGAAAACATCCGCGTCCAACAAGGACTCAAGTCTCGTTTCAACGAAGGTGTCCAGCGTTCACTCCAGTATTTGCCGACAATCAAATCGATTCTGCGCAATCAAAACTTGCCTTTGGACATTGCCTTTCTTCCGCACGTGGAAAGCAGTTATGTGAATCACGCCAAATCGAAAGTCGGAGCTGTCGGTTTGTGGCAGTTGATGCCCATGACAATGCAGCTGTTGATGGGTAAAAATGCTGTCAATAAGCGCACAGATCCGCCGATTGCAACCGCTGCTGCGGCGAAGTTGCTCAAGCAAAATTTTGAAGCAACCGGGTCATGGCCGCTCGCATTGACCGCGTACAATCACGGTCTCGCCGGGGTCCTGCGGGCTGTAAGAAATACGTCGAGTTCTGACCTGTGCAATATCATCGAAAGATACAATTCGCCTTCATTTCGTTTTGCATCGAGTAATTTTTATGCTCAATTTGTGGCGGCCCGGGAAGTGGCCTCCAAACGTTATCAGGAGCTGGCCAACAATCGTGAGGTTGGTAGAATCGTCGCGCCACTCATCGCAAGTCGGGAAAAGGGCGCATTATGAAAGTTGCATCTCCTGCAGCATACCTGCTCAAACGAAAATTGATTCTTCTCAACAAACCTCCGGCAGATTTGTCCGCGTCGGCACTCGTTCGTGTTGTGCTTGACGGAGATGATGATGCGTCGGTGCAAAGTCTGCTTGAGCGTGCCCGCACTATTCATGGTGATCTCAAAGCAAAGCAGATTTATGCGCTGCCTGTGCTGGATTCCGATTCTCCCAGATATCTTGTCGTTTTGGCCAAAGAACCGGCCAAAAAACTTGCCGGCAAACCGGGTGGAAAACCTCACCACGCGACGCTTTGGGGAGCACAACTGACGACATTGCTCCAGTCAACCTCCGCACTTTCAGATTATCCGTCGGTATTTCTTACTTTTTCATCGAACTTGAGCAGTCAGCTCGAAGGAATCAGCCAGCAATTCTTTTTCGTGGGCTTGCTGGAGCGTTCGATCAATCTGAAGATCAAGGAGTCGGCGAATTTTGAAACGATTGAACGCAAGCCGCTGAAGATTTGGTGTGATGGCTTGAGCGAAGACAACCGTGTTGCGGGTGAAAAGCTCGCCGGTGCGATGTTGATGACCCGCAGTCTTGTGAACATGCCCGCCAATATCTTGAACCCGGAGTCGTTTGAAGTTTTTGTTCGCGAGCTGGTGCGTCGGGAGTGCGATATGGAAGGCAATCCCAACCATATTGCTGTCGAAGTTTTTCATCGCGAAAAGCTGCTTGCCGAAGGCTGTGGTTTGATTACCGCTGTGGGGCACGGGAGCGACTATCCTCCCCGACTTTTGAGGCTGACCTATTTCCCCAAGGTGCATTCAAAACAAGTGAAACACCTTGCATTGGTTGGCAAAGGGATCACCTTCGATTCGGGTGGTCTGGACATCAAAGGTTCAAGTTTCATGCGGAATATGAAGAAGGACATGGGAGGTTCGGCCGCAGCGTTGGGTGTTTTTCTCGCTGTTGCGCGACTGGGTATCCCTGTACGTGTGAGTTGTTACCTTGCGATAGCAGAAAATATGGTCTCCGGGCGCAGCATGCGGCCGGGTGATGTCTACAAAGCAAAAAACGGGCTCTCGGTTGAGATCGACAATACCGACGCTGAAGGTCGTCTCGTTCTTGCAGATGCGCTGTGTTATGCGGTCGCCGAAAAGCCCGACTGGATTGTCGATCTTGCAACATTGACCGGTGCCGCACGCACTGCTCTTGGGCCAAGTGTCGATGCTCTTTTCTGCACTGATCCAGCGATTGAGAACTTGTTGGTCGACACCGGACGTCTGCTGGGAGATTGGGTCTGGCCGCTGCCTTTTGTTGAAGATTATGAGGCGTGGCTCGATTCGAATGTTGCTGAAGTTTCGAACTCGGCTTCTTCGGGTCATGGGGGCGCCATCACCGCAGCCCAATTCCTCAGGAAGTTTGTTGGACAAACAAACTGGACTCATATCGACACGTATATGTGGGCCGACAAGCCTACAGATTTGACCCAGGAGGCGGGTGCCACTGCAAAATGTGTCCGGTTGATGACGCATGCCATTGGACTTTGGGCCAATCAGGCGTGAATCTTTTCCTTAAAGAGCATGCATGACGCGTGCTGCTGAGGTCTGATATGAATCAGGATTCAAATTTTGCCGTCGGACAAGTCAGCAACAGACTGCGCGAATGGATTCACGAGGTGAACAACGCACTGTTCATCACCAAAGGTTTTCTTGAAGAAATCGAGGCCGATGCCAAGTCGCGTTCCTACTTGAAGGCGAATTTCGACCACGAAAATTTTCTTGAGATGATTGAAACAGTGGTGAGAAGCGTTGACAGGCTTGATCGCAATGTTCAGAAATTGCGCAAGTACGCAAAGGAAGATGT
>JBDLRR010000424.1:0-8613 GCA_039799985.1 Pseudomonadota bacterium
AAGCGTTGAGGCCTGAGATGTTTTATAAACACAATAAAAAAAGCCCGTTGTTGTTGGGCTTCGGGCTGTGCTTCATTCTGGCATCGGGATCTGCGATGGCTGCCACGACCGGTGGCGTACGGATGCCTCGGATGGAAGCGCTCGAAAAACTCACGGTGGGTCCGGAGAATCATTTTCAAGTTGCAATTGGTGGTAACGAGGACAGAATCTTTTTCACACGAAGTTCCAATCTTGCCACGCGTTTGTATTGGCGGGGTTTAAAGGGCCTGGGATCTCTGGGCCAGGCACAACCGCTTGTGAAAGCCGAATTTGACACCAAGGATCCTGCCATCAGCGGCGACAGCTCCCGCATTGCCTATACGTCTTTTGAAATGCGCGCGCGTGGTGACATTTGTGTGCAGGATGTGCAAGCAGAAAAGTCATCAAAGGCGACTTGCGCCGACGAAAGCAGTGCTTCCGATCAGCCGTTTTGGCTCGCTGCAAATAACGTTGCTTTTATTCGTCGTCCGCTCGGCAGCAGCAAGTCCCAACTTGTAAGTTGGAATCTACAGAGCGGCGAAAAGCGGGTTTTGCTTGAAGATCAGATTTTATCTGCACATGCCGATCCACAAGGTCGATGGATCGTCTACACATCCGTTTCAGAGAAAAAACGTGTCAACGAGGCTGGCGATCTTGAGCGGGTCTTGAAAGTGTATCGGCCCAAAGATTCCAAAACCTGGTCTCTTGATGTGGCGCTGCCAGGGTTGTCGGGTTTTCCTCATTTCGACGAACGCGGAGAATTTGTTTATTTTGCTCAATTCTCCAACGATACAAATGGCGATGCGCGGATCGATGGCAACGACAATGGCGTCCTGTTCCGAATTCCCGTTGGCAATCTGGAGAATCAGGGAACTGTGATTTTGCCCGAGCAGCTGACAACAGCAGAGCAAAATTGCAATTATCCTGCACCGGGTCGAGACAGTCTCTATATGACCTGCGCATTCGAGGGAACATTGGATGTTTATCGTATTCCGCGCACGGGTCTTGTACCGGCGGAATGGACTGAACAAACTCTTCTGGATGCTTACCGGACCAGTCGCAGCATCGCGGAACGCACACTCATCATCAACGCGCTTCGCTATCGCTTTGAAAAATACCGGAATACCGAGTCACTCGAAAAACTCTTCAGTCATCACTTTTTGACCGGAGAGTATCAAGCTGCATTGTATTTTCTTGGCTTCGTCGAGGCAGGCTCAGCAGCTGCCGACAAACGTGGCTACGCAGTCTTGAGGAATCTTCTTGAAGTCATGCAGTACCGCGCACGTGAGCGGCTGGATCAAATTTCTCCAGAATTTGTGGCTTTGCTCGCTGAAAAACGCAGGATTCTGGAGCGCGAAAACAGTGGCTTCAAATCGTTTGCCAATCTTGCCCTTGCGTACGTTGATTTGTATTCGCGCAATCCTGCAAAGGCAAAAGAGCGATTCGCGGCAGCCAGCATCTCGCAGCAGCGTTCACCACTCGAGCAATACGTGTATTTTTCGCTTTCGCGACAACTGGCCGAGCAACGAATCATCAGTGTCGACGCTTGGTACGATGTTGCAGCGGCCGTGGCCCAGAGCAGCATTCTGGGCGATGAGTCCAAGTCTTTCGTTTCGTCGGTGATCGTGGGCAAGGTTGCTGAAGCCCACAAACTGCCCGCAGACAGGCTGACCAGGATTCAGTCCATTCATGCCAAGGTCAAACCAGGTTCGCTTTTGGACACTCTTTTGAATTCGCAGGAAGCGATTTTGAAAGTTGCCGTGGCCCAGAACGAGTCAGACGAAGACAAGTCGTTCCAGGACTTCAACAAGATCTTTGCCAAGACCTCTGATCAATATTACTTGAACCGCGCGATTGCTGTTCAGGCGGTGCTCACTCTTGCCGAGTTCAATAAAACACGGGTGATGGGTTTTGTGGCCGGCAACTGGTTGGCAGCTGCGAAATTGAGCGACACTGAATTCATGCATGCGCGCGAACAGTACGTTTCGGTTGTGCTCGACAAGGCCTATGGATTTTGGGCGAAACAAGACTCCAAGTCTGCCTCTCAGGTCTTTTATTCGTCGGTTCGCTTGACGGATGATCAGGAAGCGCATCTTGGATTTGTCACAACACTTCTGCAGGACAACAACCGCAAGTTGCTTGATGAAAGATATGAAAGTCTCAAAGGTGGAACTTTCACTGGAGCAAATCTTGATTTTGCAAAGGCCGCAGTTTTGCTTTTTGATGACATGTCTCGCAAGGACAAAGAATCAACTGACCTCCTGGAACAAGCTGAAAAACTGTTGCTCGGATTGAAAGACGATGGCTCGCGCCCGGCAGGTAAGCACTTTTTCCTGGGCTTCATCTCACATGAAAAGATGTTGCGCAAAATGAAGGGCTTCACATTTGATCAGGATTTGAGCCAGGCAGCCCATCATCAATATATGATTGCGCTTGACCTCGCGCGCAAAAGTCCACGGATGACTGCCCAGATCCTCCAGAATCTGGCGATGTTGCATCTACAAACCAACCGTTTCGGACTCGCTTCCGGATATTTTGCTGCACGTGAAAAAATCGCCTTCGAGAGCGAACAATTGCGTCAAGCGTTTCGCTGGAATTTTGCCAAAGCACTCTACCGCAATGGCGAGTTTCCGCGTGCCGCTGAGGTTTCACTGCAAGGCCTGACCACTGCAAAGACGCTCAAGTCGGGCGACGAGCAACTCAACGGCTGGATGGAGAAGTCGGCTTTCTATTTGTCGCAAGCCGACAAGTTCAAAGAATCCGCTGAGCTTTATGGACAACTGCTGGGCCGAATCGAAAAGCGTGGCGATGAGAACTCACTGAAGGTGTTGTTCATGCATGGGTGGACTCTGATGAAATCAGGGCAGGCCAAGCTCGCCGCCAATGCGTTCGACAAAGCTATTGTGCTGGCAGACAAGGCCTCTGCGCGCAAAGCATCCGGATTGCCCGGAGACGTTGTCGAGTTTCGTCCTGACAGATACAGCGCTTTGGCTTGGGGATTCCTGACCCAAATGAATGGCACTCCGGCCGGGCGTATTCCTCTGCGTGCAAATCGCATGGGGATTATGAGCGATTGGGAAAAGTCACTCAAGTTCTATGCGCTCAGCAAAGAAAATTGGGCTAGATTTGTTCTCAAGGATTGTGCGTCGCAAGCTTCTGATTTGTTGTCCATCAATGAGCCGGCAAAATCGGTTCAGCAAATGGAGCAGTGTTTGCAAAGGGCATCAGAAACAGCCGAGGATTCGGGTGAGTCGGCAGATGAGTCGATTTTGGAAACTTTGCGGGTGGGATGGATGCTCTCAAGCCGGTATGCAGAGAAAAAGACAAGTTTGTCTGCAGCTGGTTTGGAGACTTATTTGAATCTTGGTCGGCGTGCGTTGTCGAAATTGGATTCGCTGGCTGCTGCCAGTCGCCCCATGGCCAATCGCTGGCTGCGACTGAAGGCCGAACAGACCGCAGCACGAGCCACGCTGGTTGCTGCTGGTCAGCGCGATTACCTCGGCAAATCGGATGCGCTCGCGGAATTGGACAAAATTGCCAAGTCCGACCGCGTAGAACTTTTGAATGGCGAAGAGCGCAGTTCGTTGTCTGAACATATTGCGCGAATCAAAAATCAACTGAATCAGCCAGTACAAGGAAAATGAGATGAAGACTTTGCAATTGTCTTTGGAGTCTCTTGAAAGAGAGTCCGTGTTCGTCCTCCGCGCAGGATTGACTGTGGTGCTGGCCTTGGTGCTTGCTGGCTGCAATGGCGTCAAGAAAGACGAGCCTGACTTGTCAACCTTCAAAGGTCTGTACACGTCCTATTTAAAAGACTGTGGACAATGCCACAGCCCCGACAATATTGCGTACAAGGAAAATGTGAAAAACCTCGATATGACAAGCGAAGACGCTGCCTACAACTCGCTCAAGTCAAATGCTTCGATCGCACGACTTGCAGGACTGGGTTGCGATTCTCTCAAGTACGTCGAACCTGGTTCTGCTTCAACGTCGATTCTTTATGCGATTATGGACGCGTCTACGGCTGAATCTTTCTCTGGCGCCTGCAAGCCCTTGCGCCACACCAAAGCCGATGGTGGGGAAGCAAACAACCCTACCGCCGAACAAAAGCAAAAGATCAAAGAGTGGATCGATAAAGGCGCGCCTCGCAATTGAGGCACGCCTTGTCTATTTATCTTTTCAATTTTTCTTATTTGCCCTCTCAATACTTGCTCAGGAATGTGTTGAATTTGGAGTAAAGGGTTGAGGCTGAGTGCGTCGGTTGGCCGTAAGGGCTTCCTGGCATCGAGGCCCACGTGGTGGATACACCATAGGCAGCATCTGCAAATTGGTTGAAGCTTGAAATGTTCACGACGGTTCCATAGACACCCGCATCCTTGAGCAGCTGAATTGCAGCGCGATCCTGATTTTCGGGTGAAAAGTCATAGAGCCCCAGTCTGCGGGCCAAATTGTCCCAGGTGGTCGACAAAAACTGATAACGGCCAGCGGCATCGGAGCACAAGCTGCCCGAGCAGCGCAGGTCACGCGGATGGTCTGCATAACTGAAAAAACGGGCAAAGGTGAAGATGATGTCGTAGCGCTCATCGGTGCCTTCAGCAAATGCGATGGTGTCCAAAAAGGCTTTCACGTTGGGAGCAAAGGCGCCGCCAAGGCTCGTTTTCGAAACATGTTTGCTGAACAGATATCCACGGCTGAATGAGCAGTTGGTCAAGAATTCTGCTGTGTTGACGAGATAATGATTCACGTCGTAACGCGGCGCTTCTGAAAGGTAAAGTTTGGTGCCTGCGGGCACGTTGCATTTTTCGGAGCCGATCTTCAGCAGTGAAGAATCTTCTTTGGTCTTTTTCAAGACTGTATCTTGGCCAATGACGACGTAATGCACTCCACTTTCAGAATCTGAAGACATGAAGCCTGCGTCGCTGTTCTGTCCACAGGCAGCAACAACGGTGGTCAATGCCAAAAATACCAAAGTACTGATTCGATTCATTGTCTCCCCCCGTGCAAGGTCAAGAAGCCTTGCGCACATGCGTCGCGTAGCAAACCGGGTGCCAAAAGGGGAAGCGGTGATTCTTGTGATTTTTGGAGATTTGGCTGTTCAAGGAGTAGACGGTGCAAAGAGATTTGTCAGGGCGATACGGTAATGGCCTTTGATTCGCTTGATTCCACAGCCGAGCCCACCAGTCCAGGCAATGAAGCGGGACCAACGACTCTGGCTTTGAACTTGTAACTCTCTTTGGTGAGCCCGAGCTGACTGATTTTGTCGTCTGTGATGTTGAAGCGGTAGTCGAGACTGCCATCTGAAATCGGCTCTCCGGATTCAAGAAGCAGATTGAAGCTCTTGACGAAGGAAAGGTCTTCCGAATTCAGCATCAGAACTTCCAATACCATACCCTTGGGAATCTTTAGTTTGCTCCAGTTTCTCACGATGCAGTCCACTTCCAGCTTGCTTTGGCTGAGAGTAATTTTGGGTGACTTTGTTCCGCCCTCATCCTTTTCTTCGAACTCCACCGAATATGGAAACTCAGGCCCCAAAGCTGTCAAATATGATCGTGTTCTTCCGTCCCTCAGAACGACATTCGCCAGAACAAGCTGGTTTGGGAAAATCGAATTCTTGGCCCCGTCGATTGAGAATCTGGCGTTCCAGATACCGTCATTGGCAGACGGGTCCTTGGCAGTGGCGTTTTTCTCGCCTCCATCATCCTGCATCTCAGATTCGACTGCGAAACTTTTCAGCGTGACTTTTTCAACGCTTCCCGGCGGAAGCTTCAGGGAACACCAAAACTCGAAGGTGAATTTTCCTGCGACTCCACCCGTGTTTGGCAGCTTGAGTTGATCGCATTTGAAGAAGCCAGATTTGGGAATGCCGTTGGCGTAACTGTATTGCCAAGGAATTTTTGAATCCGGGATAGACTTTTCACTGTAGGTTCGGGGATCGATGATGTTGAAGAAGTCATCGCCATCAACGTTGTTGTCGATCATATTGGGAAGTCCATCTCCATCAATGTCAGGATTGGCAACAAAATTGGTGGTGTAGTCTGCGGTGAATGGTTTTGATTCTTTGCTGGCGCCAAATGTTGTTTGAAACTCGAGTTCCGACTGTTGGCTGCTTTCGAGTTTTCCATTGCTGACAACAAGAGTTCCCAGATTTCCTGCCGCTGCTCCCATCTTGAAGACGTAATAATTGGTTGTTCCGTCAGTGGATGATTTTTGCAACGTGCCCCTGACCTGGTAATCGGGGCCCAACAGAAATCCGTAATAGCGCCCCATTGACGGAATCTTTTCCATCTTGAAATGGTTGCTTTTGATCTCGGCTGTGAAAACCTCGTTGGTGGTTGCATCCATCAGGGCAAACATCCCGCCAGCATATGAATTCGCAGTTGCGGACCAATCCACAAACGAACCTTCGACTGTCAGTTCCTCGGAGGTTTCCTCGAGTGATTGAATGGGTTGTCGGGCACAAGAGGATGTCAGCGTGGTTCCGCAAGTTGTTGCGAAGATAGCAACTCCCATCCAGCGCAGAAGAGATGGTGTCATGGTTCACCCCTTCCCAAATCGAGTCCAGCGCCAATTTGAACCTGCAGGCCCTGTACTCGCAAGGGCTGACTGTGACCCTTGAATTGTGCCTGAAGGACTTGACCCGAAATTCTCAGAATGAAACCGAGCGGGCCCAAATACATCCCACCAATGCCGCCGCTGAAGCCCAATCGCCACGCCGATTTTTGTTCAAGCCTGGATGCATTTTGCAACTCGGCTGATGCACTGTCGGATGTTGGCAGCGTCGCGACGCCCGAAACAAAATAGTCGGCGTTGACACCAGCATCGAGGTCGAATCGGGGCGAATTGTGTCTGACAAGAAAAATATCCGTACCAATTCCCCAGCCGCGCCAATCGGGTCCTTTGGATTTGGATGCCAATGCAGCCATCCACCCAGTTGCGCTCACCGACTGGCAATTCACAAGCGACAGCCCCAATCGGAGTGACTGACGCGGATTGACAGAAATTCCATAGGAGTGACTGTAACGGTTTTCACTAAACAATCCTGAGGTGCTCTTCTGTACTGCAGTCACCGGATCGGTTCGTGTGTCCCAGGCAGGAGTTTCCACGTCTGCCGAGGTCAATCCATACGTGGCTTGAAAGGTCCAACTGGATGCTCGTGTCTCTTTTGCCTGCGAGCCTTCGGACACTTTGTTCGCCAGGACCGAGACGGGAGGTTCGATTTTAATGTCTGCAATTGCTTCAGGCACGAAAAGCAAAAGCGGCGAGCAGACGATCAATGCGACTTTCTGCCAGCCAATTCTTTCGCTTTTTTTCTGAATAATTCGCAATTTCAAACGGCTCCCCCATTTCTCCTTGGGGGTATCGGAACAAATTCAGTTCTTCACGACATGCGTCAACAGTGACGCTGGGTAAAAAGTTTCGGTCGACGGGAATTGTCATTTCTTCCGGAAGCTTATTCCCCTTGAAGGCGGTAGCTGACGCCAAAGGGAAAAAACCAAGCACCAATCAAAGTGTTTCCCGAATAACCCACTCCAAAATTCAAATCCACCTTTTTAGAGAGGCGGACGCTCGCACGGTTGAGCAAAAGAGGCGGAAAGTAACGGAGGAATCTGTGGCTGAGGGGAACTCCTATCCCAAGGGATGTGCTCAGGCGGAGTGCCGTGGTTTCGTCGAGAATTGAAGTTTCAAACCAATCGCGTTCGTAGCCTGTGATAAACATTTTGGGATAGTAGTACCTGAAGAACTCTTTTCCATCTTTGTAAGCCTGCTCCTCCCGCAATGGAATTGTCAGAACAAACAACAATCGCGAATGAGTGTTCAATCCGTATGCGGTGAACAGAGAGATCCCCGAAGCCGGAAGGGGTTGAATGAAGGAATCCGCGTCGGCAAAAAAGTGTTTCATGTATTCTTGCGAATAGAGAAGCATGTTTGCGATGGCGATTTCCGACACACCCAGACTGGCAAGTTTACCTTGTTTTTGTTCATCCGAAGCTTGAGGACTCTTCTCGCCGGTTGAATCCGAATGCGCTGTTTGCGAGGCGAATGCCACTGCAAAGGCTAAAAGAAAATTTAGGTATTTGAATATGATTTTTGCTTCGCCGCCAAAAATCTTCGAGCGCATTGAACCTCACCACCCTTTGTTGTTTCAAAGAGGATGATACGACACTTTTCCAACAGGTCCCATGCCTGGCAGAACAACCGTACAGTGAATTTGACCTTGAACAACTTGTTCAAAGGGGAACGCAAATGACTTTTTCCGTGAGCGCGTTCTGTAGGGTTTTTGATCAATTCCGTTTCCGACAATCTCGGGCAGTGAAACTTCTTCGCTGCGATTGTCGCGACCCTCAAACTCCCAGAGGTGAACAACCTCGCTCTTGAATCCGGTCGGCGCCGAAATACGTGTCTCGCATTCCAGAGTTTTGTTCTCCGCTTGCGCGGTCACGTGGCCCTCGGCAATCCATACTCCCAAAGGAGGCACAGGCGTTGAAGTCAGCAACAGCGCACCGGCAAGAGCAACGAATTTCCAACCATCAAGTAAAAACAATCTTACAAAACCTGGTTGGCTGCGCGTTTTACCTGATTCTTGGTTGAGTTCCC
>JBDLRR010000425.1:0-4770 GCA_039799985.1 Pseudomonadota bacterium
ACCATGAGCGGCCAATGGTTTCACGATTGTCTCAGTAATAAACTCGTATTCAGTTTCCGACAATCCAAAACGCATCGAAGACCTACTTCCTCAGATTATTCAACAAGAGACGAAAGTGGGGAGAAAAGTTCTTGATAAAAAAATAGACTTGGTTTGCAAGATCCTCATTGTAGGTATGAGACGTTTGATTTCGTTTTTCAAGGGCTTCGAACCAAACCTGAACGTCATCAATATAAGCGTTTTGCGCCATTTCCCGAACAACCTGTTTTGGGGCTGTGGTTTGGGTTCCCATAACTTTGCGGGCTGTTTTCCATGCCAGTTCGATACAAAACTCAAATCGTTGAATGGACGCATCTCGAACAATGTCATCCAAAGGACGAGTCAAAACTTGTTCCAAAGCAACAACGGCTTTTTCAAATTCATCAATCGATACCGACATACGCTCACCTTCCAACGCTGGAGTCAGAAACACGATCCGGCAGCACACCCATCAAAAACTGCGCGTGCACTCGCCAATTGTCAGGGCCATATCCACCGGCCATCACATACGCTTGAGGTATGCCGCGCTGTTGCAACCAATCATGAACAAGGCGCGTACGTTCGACACACTGCTCAAGAGTCAGCTTCAAGGGCATGGCACTTTTGAGCACATCTTTTTCATATGGGTCGCTCCCGTCCACCACCAATGCCAAATCGGGAAACCGCCCCGAGCTGCAAACTTCGAGCTGGCGCAAACCGTTGCTCAGCAATTCAAGATAAAAGGCTTCACCACCCTCGGGCACCGGAACATCGACCGTGCTGGGCCAAAAACATCGTTTGAGATGTCCATTCTCATCCAATGGCGATTCATCGAGCGGCCAGCCTTTTTGCATGTGGATGCTCAGGGTTTGAACCGTATCATCGGCAATGGTGATTTCGGCCGTGCCGTCGCCTTTGTGGGCGTCGAGATCAATAACCCACACATTGGCAATGCGACCTTTGTGCTGAAGATCGCGGACTGCGACCATCAAATCGTTGATCACACAAAAGCCCCGTCCGCCCTGTGTCATGGCGTGATGAGCCCCACCTCCCAGGAAATAGCATAAGCCTTTTTCGAGCGCGATTTCACATGCCATGAGAGTGCCTGCAGCATGCGACAATCGTTTTTCAACCAACTCCTGCATAGGACGATTTGATACGGAGGGTAGCCAACGCTCGTTGAATGAACCATCGGCGTTCAAAAATTCAAAAACTTCACCCATGACTTTCAGGGGATCGGAAGACAGCAGAGCATTCACATATTTTTCGTCATGCACACGCAGCAACTGTTCGCGCGAAAATGGTTTTGGATCTGCGCTCACCAACCAACGTGCAACGCATTCACGCAACCTGGGATGCTCGCGCAATGCGGCAAGTGTGTTGGTATAGCGATCGGCAAGCAGGGGAATTTGAATTCCGTAATCTTGCAAACTCGCATTCGAATTTTCAATCGACAAAATCATTCGCGTCAGCCTCAATCAGCGCTTTCATCTTCGGGCGGTTCAATCGGCTGCATGTTCTTGCACCCTTCGCCTTTGAGGGCCTTGTCCAATGCCGAAAGCAAAACCGGCGCCCCATCACGATGAACCGAGAGATCAGTCCAATACTTCAAATCGGGCTTTTCGTAATCTTCTGGATCAACAAAATAACCAAGCCAATCTTGCCCCAGTCCCATCCACACGGGCTGGCGTCCGGCGAACACTGCGGAATCCAAATTACGGACAACCTTCGGAAAGACTTCTCCGGGAATCGAAGTGAAGACGAGGTTGCCAACACTCAAGGTGCTGACCCGTGAACCAATTTTTCCTCCCTTGACTCGGGTTTCCACCACCTTCAATGAACTCGCCAGCTTGAAAAGCTTGTTGTCGACAGGAAAAGCAACGGGCACATGGCACACCGCAACACCCGCGGAAGAGAATTCGCCGGCTTCCTCGCTGGCTCGCACCACTGATTGTGCCAAACGGAAACCGACTGTGGATGCCTTGCGGTATCCATCCTTGACGTCGGGATCACGATCTCCTTCCGGAAACAGATCATCCACAACATCTGGATCTCCTTCCGGCGGGACGTTTGGATAGACCTTGCCCATAATCCCGTTGACATAAACATGTGGCCCAGGGCCAATCAGACGTTCCATGCTGCGGCGAAATCCACCCACAAAGTCCGATGAAAGAGCGTTGTTCTCCATGCCAAGAACGGTGGGATGCGCTGCCCACTGGGTGAGTGTTCCAATGAGATGATCATCACGCGTCGAATAAAATGCGAGTGAAGTGAAGGCGTCCTGAACTTCCTGCGGATTGGTCAGGGCCGACGTTGAATTGGCGTGCCGCCCGAGGCGCTGTGTGACGCGCGCAGGTTCGAGTCGGGCAAAGGCATCGCGCACGGCCTGCAGAGCTGCAGTTTCTATTTGTTCCGCGTAACGTTTGTTTCGGCCAGATTTGGGCAATGAGCCCCACAAACCCAAAGTGTCGGGTGAATGGTGCGTATGGGTTGCAGAGATGATGAGGCTCAGCTGGGGATCCACTGCCTGACGTGCCGCTTGTTCGATGCGTGAGATCTGGGCTGCAGACAATCCCACCACGTCCAAAACAACCACCGCCGCCTTTTGACCGCTCACCGACTCAAAAGCAACGGCACTGGCCAGCAATGGATCATGCACACCGGCTTGATTGAGCCTCGGCGTCTTGAGAAAATAAGTGCCATACCCGCCCATGGCCATGACATCGCGGGTGCTGATGTCGATTTGCGAGGCACCCACTTTGAAACCATCCATTTCTGCACCACGAGAAGGCAAAGACAAACCTGCCGAAGATGCAAGAACACAGCCAGTCACTGCAACAAAGCGATTCGGAAATGCCTGAAATCGAGATTGTTCTGATTTCTTTGAGCCAAAATTGCCAATCGAAGAATGAACCATGCCCCGCGCTCCGTCTCCGTTGATGTTCGGGTGAGATTAAACAATTCCAACAAAAGTGAAAATCCGGCTTTACAAAGATTCGCACCAACGTCGGCAATTCAAAGGTAACATGCTCAGCAGCTGCAAAAGCGACGCCCAGTCACAGCGTCGACGTTTGCACTTCCGGAAATTCGGTCTTAGCTTCAAAACCAACCGCATCAAATAAACGCCAAACCTTGAAATTGCCTTTGGAGAGCACAAGACCATGCACGCATCGCATTCGCTTGAAGTCTACAAATTCGGTGGAACATCGGTTGGCTCTTCAGCTGCAATTCAAAAGGCAACATCAATCGTGAAGGCAACACAATCCCGGTTGATTGTTGTTGTCTCGGCCATGGGCGGCATCACAGACCTTCTTCTCGAAACGGCCAAAAAAGCAGCAACCGGAACAGATTCCGACATCGATTTTGCGGTCTCGGAATTTGTTCGACGTCATCGCGAGGCTGTCGAGAATCTTCTAGCCGATTCTCGTCGAGCCACAGAACTGCGTCAGATCATCGAAAAGTCCGCAGTCGAATTTCAATCGATTTGCAAAAGCCTGGCAGTGTTGGGCGAAGTCACACCTCGCATTCTTGATGTGTCGGTGGCACGCGGCGAGCGACTCTCGGCGATGATCTTCCAGAGTTTCCTTCAGGAGGCCGGAGTCGATTCGATGGTTCTGGATGCCACCGAAATACTCTTTGTCGAAAAAAGGTTTTCAAATCTCATACCGAACCGTGAAAAATGTCTTGAAGCTGCAAACAAACGTCTGACTCCGGCACTGGATGCCGGTCGTGTGGTTGTCGTGCCAGGCTTTATTGCCACCGGTCCCGAAGGAGAATTGCTCACACTGGGCCGCGGCGGATCCGACTACTCGGCAACCCTGCTGGCCGAAGCCGTGGGCGCCACGAGCGTCACGCTTTTCAAGGAAGTGGATGGATTCCTCACAGCCGATCCTCGCTTTGTTGCCGATGCCCGTGTGGTTCCAGAACTCACCTATCGCGAGGCCGCTGAACTTGCCTACTACGGAGCCAAGGTTCTTCACCCCAGAACAATCATTCCCTTGTTGGCGAATCGCATTCCATTGACCATCAAAAACAGCCTTGCTCCCGATTTTCCGGGAACCAAAGTCAGTGATGATTGTCACGCCGTCGACTTTCCGGTGAAAGCTCTCACGGCCATGGTGAATCAGTCGATGATCACCGTCACAGGCAATGGCATGTTGGGCGTTCCAGGTGTTGCCAGCAAAACCTTCACAGCACTCGCCAACGTCGGTATTTCCGTTTCGGTCATCACCCAGGCCTCAAGCGAATCGAGCATCTGTTTTGTTGTTTCAAGCGAGCAGGCGAAGGCCGCGCAACGTTGCCTGAATGAGGCTTTTGCGTTCGAGCGCAGTGCCCGACTCATCGACGACGTTCACGTCGAACAGCAGATTGCGGTGCTGGCAGTTGTGGGACTCGGCATGAAGGGAACACCGGGAATCGCGGCCCGCGTCTTTTCGGCCATGTCACGCAAAAAAATCAACATCCTTGCAATCGCGCAAGGCTCATCCGAACTTAATATTTCGGTCGTGCTGCGTGAGTCCGACGTCAAGTCCGCTCTGCAGGAACTCCACGGCGAGTTTCGACTCGAGAAACTCCGTCCTTTGCCCGAGCGGGTTGAAAAACACGTCGACCTGGTGACTTTGGGCAGCGGACAAATTGGCCGCAGCTTCATTCGCCAAATCATCGGCCAAAAACATTTCCTGGCGCAAACACTTGGCGTCAGCACCAGTTGCATTGCCATTTCCGACCGCAGTGGACCCGTTCTGAACATGA
>JBDLRR010000426.1:0-6030 GCA_039799985.1 Pseudomonadota bacterium
GCGCTGGGTCTGCACTGGACACCGGGCTTCGGAAAAGATCTCCGTTTAAGAACAAGCTGGAATTCAATGTTCATTCCGCCAGGCACGAGTGTGTTGTATTTGGCCTTCGGCCACATGCAGAGTGCAACTCTTGGGCTGGGCTGGGAGTTCTGAATGAAAAGACTTCAGGCACTTCTGATCATGGCGGGAGTCACTTCATCGCAAGCATGGGCATTCCGCGCAGGTATTGCCGGCGGCTCAGTTGGTTTTGGAAACGGACACCCCAACGCTGCTGATTTTCGCTCGATCAGCAATTACAAACTGCATGCCACTTTCTCTAATATCGATGTCAGCCTGGCTGCCACCCAAGCACTCGTGGGCCGCGTCTACACATTCAAATCCAATGCCTATATCATTCCGGCCGTCGGGCTTGTTCTCGACGGCAATGGTTCTGGACCAGGTGTCGGAGCCACCTTTGGCTGGACCGCCTTTTGCATTTCGCTTTGCGTCTACTTCGAGTTCCAGAATCTGCTCGGTGCCGGCCCTGACCGCCACATCGTGGGTGGCAGTGCGGCCCGCTTTGGCATTGATTATTCAAACTGAAATTTCTGCAGGATGACTTGAAGAGTCTTCCTGCAGAAATTCAAAAAAATCTCCAACCCAAGAATTTGTTTTCACGTGATTGTTTTAGCTTCCAAATGCTCGCGACGCCGCGCCAGTGCGACCTTGCGCGGCTGCATGGAAAGCTCATCCTTTCGTTTGCTCGCCAATTGTCCACAAGCTCCGCTCACGTCCTGTCCGCGGGAATAACGAACCGGAGCAGGAATCGATCGTTCGGTCAGATACTTTTGAAAGTCCCGCATGCGCTCGGGATCGGTGGCAATCATCGTCGACCCTGGGTGCGGGTTCATGGGAATCAGGTTGACCTTGGCCTTGAGCCCATGAAGAAACCTGACCAATTTCTTCGCATGGGTCACTGAATCATTCACACCATTTATCATCACATATTCAAAAGTGATCCCGTGACGGGTTTGAACAGGGTAATTCAACAGCGCCTGCTTGAGCTCCTGCAGCGGATACTTTTTGTTCACCGGCATCATTCCTGAACGCTGCTCTTCATCGGCAGAGTGAAGCGAAATGGCCAGGCTCACCGGAACCCTGCGTCCGAGCGCCTCGATTTCGGGAACCAACCCCGAAGTGGAAACCGTCACCCGATGTTTGGAGAGACCAAAAAAACGCTCATCCAGCATCACTTCGCAGGCGCCCACCACTTCTTCGAAATTGTCCAGGGGTTCGCCCATTCCCATGAACACGATGTTGGTGACCCTGCGTTCTTCTCCGCGCTCAATCAGCCGGCGGTTGGCGATGACGATTTGCGCCAAAATTTCTCCGCGTGTCAGACTGCGAGTCAATCCCATCTTGCCCGTCTGGCAGAAAGTGCACGCCATGCGGCAACCCACCTGGCTGCTGACGCACAACGTCACCCGGTTTTCGGAAGGCATCAAAACACATTCGGTAAACAAGTGATCCTGGGTTTTGAGGAGAATTTTTTCGGAACCGTCTTCTGAATTCAGCACGGTGTCGATGCCAGGCAGCGACCAATCAAATTCTTCGGCGAGCTTGTTGCGCAAAGCTACAGACACATTTGAAAAGAGCTCAGGTTGCATACAGTTTTTGCGCGTCATCCACTCAAAAATCTGCGTTCCCAGAAATGGTCTCGCTCCATGGGCAACACACCATTCCTTCCAAGCGGATTCAGTCAGGTCGAGAGCAAACGGGCGTTTCACAAGCGAACCCCTCCTAGCCATGCGAGCTGTCGAGGAAATTACGCACCTGCGCAACAAAATTTTCAGGGTCCTCGATCAGCAGCAGGTGGCCCATTTCGGCAAACACATGGAGTCGCACATTGCTTATAAGCTTGCAAATTTCATGACTATTTTCAGGAGGGATAATTTCATCTTCGATGCCCGTCAGCACCAATGTCGGGCAAGAAATTTTCTGCGCAAAAGCCGTGCCATCAAAGCCGACCGTCGCGTTGTATTGAGCCCGGGCTCGCCCCTGCGCGGAGGCAACCGCATGAGACTTCAACATATTCTTGACCATCATTTCAATCAGCAATGGCGAAGATTTTCTGAATTTGGAACCAAAATAGCGGGTCATCCTGCGTGTCATGAGTTCCAAATCCTGCGGCCATGGCTCAAATGGCTTTTGCCGGGCAATCTCGGGGTCGACCCCTTGAGGCCAAATCCGTGAACCTCCTCCGGCCGTGGTGCTGACAAGAACAAGAGATTCAACCTGCGCGTCCTGGGCTGCAAGGGTCTGTGCAATCATTCCTCCCATGCTGATACCCAGAACACTGAATTTCCGGAGTCCCAATCTTGAAGCAAACGATTGAGCGACAAACGCAGCATCCAAAGCCATTTCCTGCACAGACAAATTGTCGATCCCACCTTCGGTTTCGCCCGCTCCACGGTTGTCGAGCGCAACAGTCGCCAAAGAATCCATCTGCGCGTGAATGCGTTTCCTGAATGCCCTGAAATCGGTTCTGGGCCGGGCAAATCCGTTGATTAACACAAGCAACTGTTGAGCTTGAACTCCCGCACGGGGCCCCTCGAAATCAACTGCAATGCGCGCATCGTTGCGATGAACAAATTGAACTCCATCAGAAAGCTGCAATTCGCCCAAAGCCAACTGTTCAGCAGAAAAGCGAAATTCACTTGGGTGACTCACATTGAACCTCAGATCGATTTGCATGGGGCCATGGATTCGGAGGACTCGCCAAATCATCAACACCCCGAAGTTGTTGCTTCATAACTGCGGCCCAACTAAATTGAAAGCATGGACGAAAATTCGCCAAATTCGCAGTCAATCAAGTTTCCGTACTCTCCACCAGAGGAGCTTGCTCCGTCGTTGTGGGTTTTGGATGGAACTTGGACCAACGACCTCGCACGCCGAATGACAGTCCTCAGAACCCGCAACAATGAAGTGTGGATTCACAATCCAATGAGGCTCACGTCCGACGACGTGGCATGGCTGGCATCGCTGGGGTTCGTTCGAGGTATTGTCGCCCCCAACAAGTGGCACACGTCCGATTTGGAGTGGATGTCCGAGCAATTTCCTCAAGCACAAATTGTTTGTCCTCAATCGTGGTTGAACAGGCATCTGCATTTGGCGAGCCGAGTCATGTTCACAACCGACGTCTCGCACATCACATCCGACAGGGAGCTTGAGTTCTTTCCGGTGACAGGTGTGCGATTTGAAGAAACAGTCATCTTTCATCCTTTGTCCAGAACGTTGATTCTGTGCGACTTGATGATGAACATGAAAATGCCCGAAAAATGGCTATCAAAGTCACTTTTCAGAATGAACAACATGGGCGAATGTTGCGCACCGACGCGGGTGCTGAAGTGGTTAATGACAAGCGAGAGAAAAGTTCTTTTGCAGTTCGTCGAGCAACTGGCTGAGCTCAATCCGCGCAGAATCATCGTTAACCATGGCGACATTTTTGAAGGCGAAGGGGGGAATCAAATCCGCACATCCTTCGCCTCGTTATTTGGCTGAATTTTCATCCACTCTTTACTTGCAGGATGAATCCTTGTTGGCCAAGCCATGCCGCGAATATGCACCGTTGATGATGCAATAGTTGGGTCCGCGAACATCCATACGGCTCGGCTCGGAGTCCAGGGCCAGCAACGCCTCGTAGGTGTCTGTGTATTGGCTTGCCGTGTAAAGCATCTTCAGGAACCACTGACGAGCCGTCGCACGACCCACTTCGTTTCCGTACTTGGCCACCAGTGCCTGGGTCAGATGGAAATACGCTGAACCGAAGATGAGTCCTTCTTTGTGAACCTCACGTTCGTTGTCCTTTGGCGGATACATATAGTCGCCATCGAGATTGCGGACAGGACGCCCGTCGGCAAAAAAGCCAGGACCAACGTCAGCTGAACCGGTGATCAGTTGGGCCACTGTATCGCCTATACCTTCCGAAAAGGCACGGTCACGAATACCACCCGTATTGTGATGCAAGCCATGTCCCCACTCGTGGTACACGACGTCGGCGATTTCGCCCGTGTTCGCGCATGACACTGTCTTGCCATTGCTCATGGAGCGCTCGCCTGCCTTGAAAAAGTTCACCGTACGACCATTCCAGAATGCATTACAGATGTCGTTCATGTTCACGTTGGCAACAACCTGCGTCGAGAACCAGCTCGGGTTGATGACCGGACGAGCCCACGCCTGTGCGACAGCCAAATGATAGAAGGTCGTGTTTTCAGCCAGCGTCGAATTGCTTCGCGCGTCAAACAACACATCTCCGTCAACCGGAATTGAGGCTGACTGACCACCATTGTTGACCACCTTGAAGCGTGCGGAGCTGAGGGTCGCCCGCGCCGCCTGACGGTCAGGAATTTGCACAACTCCATCTGCATTGGCGTTGTAGGTATTGGACCTTCCGAACCAACCTGCGCGGGTCGTGGCCTGCGCATAGGGCATACCAACGGTGGATTGTGGTCCGCGCGGTGTGCGCTGATTCACCACGCCGTTGATTTGCGCATCAAAATAGATGGTGTTGGCATTCCAAGAAAGAATTTCGTTGTTGCTGACGTGCGCAACGATAGTGAAGGTCTCGCCTGTGGCAGAATTCGCGTCAAAGCTGACAGCAGGTTCCAAAACATAGCGGTTGCCGTCCACACGAGGCACATAGCGCTGATGGACGGTTTCTGCCTTGAGTTCGGCCGATGGTCCAAGCACTGCACGGGCTGCTGCAAGGGCACGTGACGTGGGAGCTTTAAAGCCCGTCAATCCTGCTTTCTCTGCACCAAAGGTCTTGCCCACGATGTTCGTCAGCTGACCTTCATTGAAGCGGAAAGTCACTTCTGCGCCTTCGATGATGGTTCCTGCAGCTGCCAAATAGAAGCTCGCAAAAACATGCTGGCCGTCAACGTAAAAACGCTTGGCATCCCAATTGAGCGTCAATCCGGTCAACGACAATTCAGAAGCATTTTGGGCCGCAAAATGCCGCAGGTGTTTTTCAAGATGACTCGCAAAGGACTGGCGAGCCGATGAAGACGACTGGGCCGACTTCAACCAACGGTTCAACTTGCCTTCACCGCCAAAAAGCGCCGCGAGGTTGAGTGGCAATTGGCCAAAACGAGCTTTTGGTTCCTGTGTAACGGAATCAACAGTGGTCACCATCCCCAGTGAACCGACGGATTCGAGTTTGGGGTTTCCGCTGGCAACTCGGCCCAAAGTCTGGCCCGGTGCTGGAATACGCCATGATTGAAAGGACTCTTGCGCTGAGGTCGTGCGTACAACCTTCTCTTCCGAAGGGTTGGATACAATCGCAAACGCAGAAGGTGCCGAAGCCGTGAGCAAAATAGCCGCCATGGTCGACATACGAGTTCCGTTCATGGAACATCCCCTTTCATCAGGACGAGAATTCAGCTGAAATAAAGAAAAACAGTGAATTCATGTAAAAATGTAAGACCTGGGCGGCACATTAACCGCCCGGCCAACTTACGTCAAGATTTTGACTTTAGAAAAAGAAAGGGGTGAGCCTGCCTCAGATGAACAGGCTGCTGACGGAGTCGGAGTTGTGAATGCGGCGAATGGCTTTTCCAAGCAATTCGGCAACGCTCAATATTTGGATCTTGCTGCAGGCAGCAGCTTCTGGACGCAATGGAATTGAGTCTGTAATGAGCAGCGTATCAATGGCGCTTTTTTCAATTCTCTCGACTGCAGGCCCCGTGAGAATTCCGTGGGTCACGGCGGCGATCACACGCGTGGCTCCCCTTTCCTTGAGAACATTTGCTGCTTGGCTCAGCGTGCCTGCGGTATCACAAATATCGTCCACAAGAATCGCGGTCTTGTCTTTGACGTCACCAATCAGATGCATCACCTGAGAAACACCAGGTCGGTCGCGCCGCTTGTCGACAATTGCCAATCCGCAATCGATCAATTTTGCCAAAGCCCGCGCCCTCTCGACACCACCAGCATCTGGAGAAACGACAATCGGATTTTGAAGCTCCATGCGTGCAAGATGCTCAAAAAAGA
>JBDLRR010000427.1:0-4392 GCA_039799985.1 Pseudomonadota bacterium
GTGCGTGAGGGTGTCAGGCGCGGGGGAACCTTCCCTTCTGCTTTGTGAGGCGGGCAGATCGTACTGTGCTATTTTTCGATAGGTGATGTCTCTGATTCAAGTGCTCAGACAGTGAAAGGCAATGAACCTAGGAAAGCAGGATGAAAATCTTCTATGATCCACGCCAGTCCGTGGACGAAAACGATTCCTACAGCCCATCTGCGCAGAAACCTGCCCAAGTCGTTGAGAGTTGGAAGAGGTTAGGGATTCCACTTGAGTTCCCGTCATTCGAACCTTGCACCCCACAGCAGATAAAGCTGGTGCATGCGGCGGAATATGTTGATGGGGTGCTCAGCTGCAAATCCTACAACGGTTTCGGTAACAAAAGTGCGCAGGTTGCAGAGGCGCTGCCATGGGTCTGCGGATCGATGGTTGCGGCAGCGCTCTATGCACTCCAAAACAAGGTCAACACTTTTAGCCCAACATCAGGTGCGCATCATGCGCACTACGACAGAGGTCGTGGATTTTGCACGTTCAACTTTCTCGCCCTCGCTGCGGTGATGGCACTCAATGCGGGTGCACAAAAAGTGGGGATTGTTGACTGTGACATGAATCACGGAGATGGCACAAAGGACATCACCCGAAAGCTCCAGCTCAGTAATGTGCTTCATTATTCGTTTGCTCACGAGGGTCGTGTTTCGGAGAAACGAGGTGCGGAATTTGTTGACGAGTTCACTGTCCACTTGCAGAGATTCAAAGGATGCGACCTCGTGCTCTTTAATGCTGGAGCTGATCCTCATATCAACGACCCGCTCGGCGGCGCTTTGACCACTGATGAAATGCGCTCACGCGACTTCATACTTTTTCTGACGATGAAGGAATTTGGAATTCCCGTGGCGACCTCACTTGCCGGTGGATATCAGCGAGATGACAGCGGCGGAATCAGACCTGTACTCGAGCTCCATGACAACACGCTGATAGAATGTCATCGGGTGGAGAATGAGTATTCTTCTACCGCCGAGCGGAGTCTTACCTAGTAACGGGATCATTCCAAACATCAAAGCGGATGAATTTTGATAATATGTGAATAAGGTTCTCGGAAAGATTTAGAATAAACAATTTTCCTTTGACGAGCCTTTTTTGAAGCAACACTATCTTTTTTGAGAGAATATTATGAAAGTATTTGTCATGGGTGCGAGCGGTTCAGGAACATCAACACTTGGTCTCGCTCTGGCAAAGAAATTAAACATCATTCATGCCGATTCAGATAATTTTTACTGGGAAGAAACGGATCCACCATTCACGAGTCCAAGATCAGCAGCGGCAATGCACAGCCTTTTTTATGATTTGATTTTGCATGACCAGTTTGTTTTATCGGGCGATATGCTGAACTGGGGTCTGCCGGAGCAAGACATTTTGAATGCCTTTAGCCATGTCCTTTTTCTCTATGTCCCATGGCAGGAACGCGAGAAAAGATTGAGAAATAGAGAGTATGGCCGATTTGGAGAGCGCATTTTGCAAAACGGCGACATGCATGAAACACACGAAGGCTTCATTGAATGGGCAAGCCACTATGACAGCGGACTAATGCCCGGTCGCAATAAACAGTCTCAATTGGAATTTTTGAAGAGGTTTAATAATAACGGTGGAGCAATTTTGGAAATCGATGGGCTGCAATCTGCAGAAGATATCTTGTCTCAATGTTTGGCGTTTATTGCTAACCCGGGATCCTGAAATATTTCCTTTTCGCCCGTCACCGAAATTCGTTGGAAAGAGCTCAATAGTTTCTTTCGAAGATATTCATTTCGCTCTCGGCCATTAAGTCTCATGAAAAACAAAGCGCACTGCTAATCGCCAGAGCATTTTTTGTCATTGCTGCCGTATATTCGTTCGGCGAATCTGCACCTCACCCAGTATTTCCAGAGTTTGTCTGAACATTCGAAGTAACGTGAAAATGCAAATCTGCGTGTCAGCCGAAATGTGCAGCTCGGATCCCCGTTCTACGCAGGACAGAATCCGCAAGCAGAGGACAGATTCGTGATCCGTCTCTCCTCTCTGGCCTGCTCTTCTGCGCGTTCGAGTTCGTCCTCTTGCGCAGGCAGCCAGCGGCCAAGGTACATTTCCAACGGCGTGGCACCATGATGTGCAGAATGCGGTATGATAGTGTTGTAGTCTTCAATGAATTCGCCGACGTATTTTTGGACGCACTCGATATCGTCCAGCGACAGCATGAAGAGCCATCGGTGTTTGATTGTTCTGAAAAATGATTGGATCATTGAATTCGAAAAGCTGATATCGATTTGTGCAATTGTTCTTTTGATAAGTCCGGATTTCACAAGAGTATCGACGTGCCGATTCAAATTCTCTGTTCCACTGTCCACGAGAAGGTTTGGCACGGAATGATATTTTGAAACGGTTGCGTGCCGACAGGCATCTTCGATCAACGCTTTCGTCAGCTTGCCTCCATAGCCATCGGTCACTTGCCACGACAAAACACATCTTGAGAAATTATCAACAACAGCCCGAATGAAGATTTTCGTCCCATTTTTCAAACGAAGGAGTGATTGATCTAAGTGCCAAATTTGGTTTGGCGCTGCAGCTCTAATGCCAATTTTCGGCTTATCTGGATAGACTCTGATGCCTGGTCGACGCAGCGAGAACTCTCGAACGGTGCGATACCAGACCGTGAGAGAAGCGAAGACAAGTCCTCTCCGCTTAGCGAAAAGGGCGAGCGATGGTATGCTGAAGTGAATATATTTTTTGGACGTAACGAGACTGCCTATAATGCGACGCTCTTTTGTGGTGATTTTTGTTGGTGTGAGCTTGGGACATGAAACTTCGTCACTGAGTCTGCATTGAATCTTTCTTTTTGACCATGAACGATAACGAGCCATGGAGAGGCCGATTGTTTCAAGAGCTTCCTTCAGTGACAGGACGGCGACTGTTTTAGCAATAGCGTCCAACAATTTTTCCTTCAAATCTGAACTCGCAATACGTATGTATTGCAAGCGGAATCCACTGACCATCAATGCGACACTCATGAGAGCTAACTTGGTTTTCACTTGAGCCAATTCCCTCTTTAGATTTTCCAGTTCAATAACCAGTTCAGATTCTGTCTTTGTGAATTGATGAGTCGTGACGACTTCTTTCTCGCCTTCCCTTATCCACTGTTGCGCTGTAGTGCGTGGAATATTGAGTTCTGGAAATAGGGATGGATTGCCACTTTTTGCAATAGCGTTTCTGACTCTATGGTCATAGGTTCTTTTGCTCATACCGTGCTCGTTTTCTGTAGGATTTTAGACTTGCTTTCTACCACATATGGACGCGAACGGTTTCGTGCAGGAGAATCGATTTTGTGCGAAAAAGAATGGCTTGCGGACACAGCTGATAGTTTTGAATAAAGTGTCGAGTTCTGGACAGGCATTTGTACTCAAGCAGTATGTTTTTTCTTCTCCTTGCGAGCGATATCAGAGACATGCTTGGTCAGCACCATTCTTAAATATGTTTGATACCCCATGCCACATGCAGCTGCGAGCTTGGTCAGCTCCGCGATGAGTTCTGGTGGAAGGCGAATGGAAGTTGGAAGTCCTTTTTGAGCCTTTGTCTCAGCAATTTTTTTCTTGATTAATGCAGATTCAGCCTCCGGGATTCTTTTGGCGTGTTTCGGATTTTTTCCAAAGTCACCCTTTTCCCAATTGTCGACTTCTGATTCATTTTCTTCATCAAATTTTTTAATCTGCTCAGGTGTTGGCTTCATAAAGTTCAATCTCCTCTTTGCTTGGTTCATATGCGGTGCGGAGCCACGCCAGATTCGCTTGCCAATCAAACTTAACGACGAGCTTCAGAAGGCGACCCTCTGCTGTGAAGGATAGAGTCCAATATGTCGGTGGCTTGGTTTGATGGATGGCTCTATCGTCCAAAAGGTATTCGCCAATATCACTATTGAAAAATGCCTCTTCTGCTTCAAGAAAGCCGACGTTGTGGCTATTCTCAATTTTGTCGCGCACTCGGTCGGTAATCAGAAGCTCCATCTTCCACCTCAGCGCGTATTGTAGCTACACTGTAGCGCACATACAAGCTGTTTTTTTGTCAGCTGCTTTGGTATTCAGCCTCCTGTTATGTTTCCGGATAGAAGGATATTTCTTAGTGAGCTAGGTGGGTTAAAGAGCTTTCAGGGACGGTCATCAACCATTGAGCCGTGCGATAAGTTGCGACAAAGGAGATTCCGGGTCAGTGGGTTTCTGTGGGGCTTGGTGGGGGAACTGCCGAGTGTCTGCCTGCTGATATGATTATAAAATCTCAAGATATCGTTTTGTTAGGAGGCTCTGGGACCATTCCCGGCACCTCCACCATTTTTCGGGCATTCTGCCTGAAAACAACCTAGGATTTAATTTTTTATCGCAGTCAATTTGT
>JBDLRR010000428.1:0-5979 GCA_039799985.1 Pseudomonadota bacterium
TGTAGAATTCGCTCATGTAGGCCCTATGAGCTTCACTGTTCGTATGCCAGGTCTTGTAATGCAGCGTGTAGTCGATCTTTTCATCGTCTGATTTCATAATTTTCTCACCGTTGAAAAGAGAATTCTAACGCTCACATTCAAGAATCAGAATATTCGCACAAGTCGATGAAATTCAGAACACTGAAGCCCAAAAAGACAACCACGCCCGAAGCGGCCCCATGCGAAACAACAACTTTGGTGGTTTCCCTCTTTCATCAGCAATCCCCGGAGCCATTGAGTGAGAATCTCTGAAATCCAAAATTCAGCCAGCCCAATGCTGTTTTGACCGGATTTCCGCCAAACGTGACCTCATCCCTTGATCTGACCATTTGGCAGCCAATGTGTCTAAAAACTATTTAATAACAGACTCTTAGTGACTAATTCTCGACGACTTCGAGCCGGATTTCGAGCTTGGCATGAGCCTTGCAAAGAGGAGATCGCTGCCGGAATTCATCCACAGCCAAACAGACTCAAAGGACCTCGTCATGCAATTCAAAGTATACTCGCCCCTCTTTATCGCAGCTTCAATGGCAACACTGGTCCCCAATTTCGCCCTTGCCGAAAGTATCTCATCCCGACAGACAGCCACCGAAAATCTTGCTGTGTTTGGTGCCGGTGTACCGGCTCGTGGTGATTCCGGCGACGACAAGCAAGAGCTGGCAAATGAAACCCTTCGCAGACTCGTCAAACAAATGCTTATCCGCAGAACGACCATGGACATCTGCGACAAGGGAACCGGCAAATGCAAATGATTGTTTCCAACTGCAAAGGTGCCGCTCTTTTCCTAACGACATCAAACTTGGCCAGAAAATCAGGCAACTGGCGCAGTAAAATCAGAGGAACCGATTATGACGTCATCCATCGAAGAAAATACGCCGTCCTCTTCCCTGAAATTGAAATTTGTCGATGAGTCCGAATTCGACCAAGCAACTGCGCAGCTTAAAAAACAGGTCTTCCGAGAATGCCTCGCAGTTGCCAGTCACCTGCTTTATTCAGAACAGGAACTGCACCAGTCAGAGGCCAACACAGCCCGCTTTGCCAAACTCGAAACCATTTATTGCCTGCTGATGCTCAATGGAAAGTGCATCGGTTGGCATTACGGCCATCAGGATGGCCCAACGTGCTACTACATGTGCAACTCGGCAGTGCTTCCCCAACACCGCCGCCAAGGTTATTACTCGTGGCTTGCCAAAAGCGTCATGGAAGAAGTCACCCGGCGCGGCTACCATCGAATTAAAAGCAGGCATTACCCAACAAACAATCCCGTAATCATCGCAAAACTCAAATTGGGATTCGTCGTGACGGGCCTGCAGTTGTCATCAAATTTTGGAACACTTCTGGAACTCGAATGGAATGCAAATCAAGCAATGGCTGACTTGATGAAATTTCGTTGCGGCGAGAAATTGCCTCCGGAATCAACCCTGAAGTCTCTGGGGCTGACCCGCAGCTGAAACTGCTCTGTCCGGAACAATAAGCAGTTCAGATATCTGAAAGTCGCGACCAGGGAAGCGCCTGTATGCGACCAAATTTCTTGGCATGACGATCCCTCGAAAGCAGGAACAATTCGGCATCAGGGAAATCTCTTTGAAAATTATCGAGGCCCGAAAGATGATCCTCGCGCACACTCTCTGTTGACTTAATTTCAACAAGCGCAAGTGGTCGACCAGGCCTTTCAACCACCAAGTCAATTTCAACTCCCGATGCACTTTGCAAATAAGAAAACCTGTAATCGCGCTTTTCGTAACTATTCAAGCGAACGAACTCGTTGATCACGAGCTGCTCAAACAAATCGCCGAAGTAATTCGTCCCAGTCTTTGGTTCAACCGTTAGCATACGGGCCAAGGCACGGGTCACACCATTGTCAAAGAAGTAAAACTTTGGAGCCTGGCGCAGGCGCTTTCGAACAGACGAATGATAGGCATCAATATGAAACCCCAACAGTGTGTCTTCGAGAATTGAATAGTAAGATTGGACAGTCTTTGGGTCGACACCAACGTCGCGAGCGACGTTCGCCGTATTCACCATTTTACCGGCATTCACGGCGGACACTTCCAGAAACTTTCTGAAGGGGGGCAATTTTCGGATGATCTGCTCACCCCAAACTTCTTCCTTCAGATACAGATGCGCATACGATTCGAGATAATCTCTCTTCATTTCATCAGAGCTGCAAGAAAAGATCTTTGGCAGCGTCCCCCACCTGAGCGCTTCAAGGAGGTCAAAACGGTTTTCGAGTTCAAGCGAGGTCAGCGGAAAAAGATTTCGAAGAAAGGCTCGACCCGCACGAAGATTGGCTCCGCCTGCTTTGAGCTTTCGAGCACTCGATCCTGCTAGAATAAAGATTTTCTCGTTTCCCGGAGTCTCAATCAGACGATGCACTTCATCCAAGAGCTTCGGTATTTTTTGAATCTCATCAATCACAACTTGGTTCGACTTTGCGGAAGCCACCATTGCAGCAAGGTGATGAGGATTCAGCATCAAGGTTGATTCAATTTCATGGTCCAAAAGGTCAATTGAGTATGCATCGGGAAACCTGGCGCGAAGCAACGTGGTCTTTCCGGTCCCACGAGCGCCGAATAGAAAAAAACAATGCTCTTCCGGTAGCTTAACTGAACGTTGGAACATACTCCTGATTTACCTCGCATTTCGGGAGTAGGGTCTTTTTACCGTAAAAAGTCAATAATTACTTGTTTTTGATCATTCCTACCAATCCAATCGTTCGCCAGCCACCCGAAACATTTACCAATGCTGAGTCAGTCCGATTGCCGAAACTGATCAACAGACAAAACTCAGAGTGTTCATATCGTAAAAGATAGACACGAAAGCGACGCCCTCCTTGGCGTCGGTATGGAATCAGCCCATTACTTCACGCGCAACAACGGAAGATTCGAGATGACGTTGCTGCGAAGTTCCGGGGTCGACTTGCCGGCAGGGTCAAATGAATTCAAGTCACCAATGTAAAGACCCAGTCTGATTTCGTCCTGATTCACTGAAACAATGTCGAAGATGTTATGAGTCAAGCCTGAAAGTCCACAGCCGTTTCTCTGGATTTGAACAACATTGCCCGTGGTTTCAACTTTCAACGCCGGACACTCGACCATCAATTTTTCAAGTTCAATCCTGTCTTGAATGACCGTTGGTGAGGTCAGTTCGAAAGTCCATTTCTCAATTGTAAAGTCGATGTTTCGGATGCCCTTGATAGCCGTGGGCTTGAGCGCGAAATTTCCACTTTCAAAAGTCAGCTCCTGGGGATTCAACGCAGCATCTCCAAGTTGATACGTACCGCTGGTTACAAAGCGCTCTGCCTTATCTTTGCAGTCATTTTTGTAGCCAATCATTTCGTGAGTAAACCGACCATCCTTCAACGTTAGTCTTTCTTCGGTTGGGCTTTTGTTTGGATCACAGGCGCGAAGCCAAGTTCCATCAACACTTTGTGTGCTTTCGTTCTTGCCAATTGCATCGTTGGATGCGGCGCTGTTGTTTGCATCTGAAGAGCGAACCGAAGACGCACTCCCACAAGCCTGCAAAAGAGAAAGCCCCAGAATAGAAAAAGCAGACACGAGACGTGCGACATTGCCAGGACGGAAGGTCTTGTTGGTTTGCATGAGTGACTCCTGTTCGGTTCAAGAAAAATGCTTCGTGTCGGCCACCACGGCAGACCCGCTGGAAGTCTCTATGCAATTGGTATTCCAATTATTAATTCTAATGTTTTTGGATATTTAAAAACACAAAATCCACTACAGACATACAAAATATGTAGGTATTGAAAAACAATTAATGTCGGTTTCATTGGTTGCTTGGGCGGCTACCGCAGCGCTTGATTGGCGATGAACGAACAAAGTCAAAGAAGACAAAATTGAAGAAGAGCTGCCAGCATTCCTCCGGGTTGATGTTTGACTGATTTCTGACCGTCGCGTGGCCGAATTCAAGCCAAGAGCAACGTGTGAAGGTATGACGTCAAATACTCCAAACCCCATGCCTTAGTCATATCCCCGATGAATATTGATCATTTCGCATGCTCACCTGGTTGGCACGGCAAATGCTTTGGGTCTGTTCATGCATTCCGCAACTTCAACGAAAGGGGGAACGAATGGACTTCATCGTACGCAACTAATCACGCTATCAGACGGCCTTCTGCGCTCGCCGAAGGCCGTTCTTTTCTTTCTCAATTTCTCAGCCTTGGAACTCATTGCCATGCACGTCGAACTCGCTCCCTACATTCAAGCCGGCCTCCGCGACGAAACCCTTATCCTGGGTGCTGGACGATGCCGTGTTACGGCCTCAAACTCCGCCGAGAAGTCAGCACTCCAGAATGTCATGCGGTACTTCCTGACGCCCCGCACATCTTCGGAAATTGAAAGAGATATTGAAGGCTCTGAAGATTTGAAGCCTGCCTATGACAAACTGCGCGATTCCGCCCTTCTCATGAACTCCGAAGAAATATCATACCAAGATCGGTATTCAAGAAACGCTCTCTATTTTTCAATGATGGGAGACCCACAGCCAAGCCGTTCTCAACGGCGATTGAAGGACGCGACTGTTGCGGTCATCGGTTGTGGCGGAATCGGCAACGCAGTAGCGCTTCAGCTTGCCACAGCGGGCGTTGGTCGCATGATTTTGGTTGATTATGACATCATCGAGATTTCAAATCTGACACGTCAGTTTGTCTTCAAAGAGGAGCACGTTGGTCAGAAAAAAACGGAAGTGTTGGCTCGCGAACTGTCTCAACGAAATTCAGAGGTCGATATCACTTCGAAAGAGCTCGATTTGAGCAACGAGTCTGCGACTTCACTTTTGCCTGAAGCAGATCTTTGGATTTTATCTGCAGACTCGCCCACAGAATTGTTGTTTTGGGTGAATCGACAATCGATACGTAGAAATATTCCCTACATCAATGTGGGATACAGCGCAGATATTGCAATTTGGGGGCCTTTGGTTGTGCCTGGAAGAACAGGATGCCACGAGTGCAGCCAAGTCTATGCCAGTTTCAAAGCGCAAGACCCATCACTGACAGACTTGATAAAAGCTGTGAACAGCCGCCATCGTCCGGCCTCATCAGGTCCAATTAATCAGATGGCAGCGGCCTTTGCCGTGCGCGACGTGTTGAATTTTCTCACGGGAGTTGGAGAGGTTCATTCTCTCAATCAACGCTTGGGAGTCTTCACACACAATCTGGAAATTCAAAAACAAAATTTTTCTCGGAGTATGTCATGCGAAGCCTGCTCAATTCAATAAACAGCGTTGCCGCCATAGGACTTGTCTTCTCGAGTGCACGAATGCTCATTGGCGCAACTTCCGCAGTCTATCTTCTGAGCAAGGGAATCAGCGCAGGGGATCTCGGCATCATGAAATCATTTCAGGCTCTGCTTCTGATGATTCTCGACTTTCCGCTCGGGGTCCTTGCAGACCACAAGGGCCGACGCATCTGTCTTGTATTGGGAGGACTCGCTGGTTCAACTTGGCTGGCGCTCACTGCAGCAAGTTCATCATTTTGGATATTACTCCTTGCTGAGGGACTGAATGCACTTTCACTGGCATCTTTCAATGGTGCATTCGACGCCCTGCTCGCGGAGAAATACATCAAGGAACGTGGTCGGCCGTTTCTCAATCGTCTCTTGGGTGACTACCATGCCATTCTCTTCGGCATGATGGCTCTCTTTTCACTTGCGGGAGGAACATTTGTCAGTCCAGAGTCATCTGTGTTCTGGTGGATAGCATCAGGAATTCTTCTCGCAATCACAGCAATGATTCCATTACTTGTAAGGGATGATTCCAATTTTCACAGAAGCCAAAATGCCGAAGCAGCTGGTACTGAAAAGCCAAACCTGTTGAAGTTAATTAAAGGTGAGTTTGTTCATATTCTGCGGCAAATTTTGAGCGTTCCAGAGGTCCGTAGAATAGCTCTCCCGTTCGTTGGCATCGGCGTGTTTTACCAACTTTTGA
>JBDLRR010000429.1:0-4218 GCA_039799985.1 Pseudomonadota bacterium
GGTGGCGAATTGGGACACACCATCCTCTATCGCGATGGTCATCAATGTTATTGCGGTCAGTCTGGCTGCGCCGAGCAATATTTGTCGGGCCCGGGAATCGAATCATTGATGGCGACTCGGCATTACAGTCAATTGGGCCCGGCACCACTGACGGCGAAAGAGATTTTTGAAAAGGCGGGAGCCTCTGATCCGGCGGCCATGGCTGTCGTGGCCCGCTACAAAAATGACCTGGCCAGATTCCTCGGCAGCCTGACGTCTGTGCTGGACCCGCACTACTTCGTTCTCGGCGGAGGGCTCAGTCTTCAGCCATCCGTCTATCAGGGACTCTCTGAGGCAATTACGAATCACACCTTCCTGCCCGACAGCCGGGTGCCCGTCTATCAGCACCAACTGGGCGATTCAGCAGGTGGATTGGGAGCAGCGTTGCTGGCCCTGTGATACCGCTCAAGTTCCGGGAAGGTTTGCCGAAAACGGGTAAAGACTAGCCTCGGGGGAGGTATGGCCGACGGCAAGATCGAAAGAAAAGTTGTGTTGGTGTGTAAAAAGAACGCCAACAGCTCTCTTTACTTTCGTTCACTGAAGAATGCGGAACTTGAAGTCCAGGCCGCTGAACATTTTTCGGATGTCGAAGGACTGTTGGAATCTTTCGGTGCCAAGGTTGTCGTCCATGCCCTGGAAGGTTTTGAGCGCAACGAAACATCACGATTTCACTACAACATGTGCCGCTCTCCGCGGGGTTCTGAATTACAGCGATTCATGATTTACCGTTCCAACAACATGCGCGCCGTCGCTTTTTCACTCGACGTCGGAATGCATAAAGCGTTGCCGCAGGAACGGGCTGCCCACACTCTTGGACATGCTGTGCAGATGATGTTGCAGGCCCTGCAAAACAGGGATGCTCTGCAGATGCAAGGACTGGCACTTTCGACCTCGGGACGACCAAACTACACAGACGAAGAGATGAAGATTGTCGAAAAGGTGTTCAAGGCTTTTCCGAGTGATTTGATGATCCGGACCGCAATGGCACGCGTGTGTTTTCTGCGTGGTGATTATGACCAGGCGATTGATCTGGCGCGGCGGATTCTGCAGTCGGAACCTTATGCGGTGCGGGCGATGACCATCCTGGGTGAAATCGAAGCCAAGTTGGGACAACACGAATTGGCAATGAAGTTGATCATCAAGGCCAACGAACTTGCCGGCGGAAATCCGGAACGATTGGCAACCTTGGCCAGATTGAGCGTCGATTTGGGACAATATCCTGAAGCCAAAAAATATTTGCTTGAAGCACTGCGGTTGTTCCCCGAATTTACGATTCTTCATTCAGAGCTGCAAAAAATTCCCTTTAATGGGCTTGAAGCAAAAGAAGTTCTGGAACTGGTTGCTCCGAAAGTTCATGGCGAAGCACTGACACAGTTGGCAGTGGGGTTGGCAAGACCTGTGATTTTGCTGCGTCAGTTTCAGTTCGTGACAGAAATTGTCAATTGCGCTGTGGAAACTTTGCCTGAAACCAACCAAAAATGTGGTTTTCTGTACAAGGTGGCCGAGGAACTGCTCGGCATGGGCGCCAAGAACGAAGCGGTGACACAACTTCGGCGGTGTCTTGAAATTGATCCCCAGTACCCTGGTGCTGGCGACCTGCTCATCAAAATCAAGACAAATTTGGCGGCATGAGGAATTTTTTATCCGTCATTTGAGCTCCGTTTTGACTCTCCGTGCAGGTCCTGCGCGGAAAACTTCATTGAAATTTGCAAAAATGATCCCCAGAAGGGGAATACATGGGAGTCAGGGTCAACACAGGATCCGGAATTGATCCGGGATTGGTCAACAAGCTGATTGAGCTTGAGCGTGAGCCGATCAAAAAGCTTGAAACAAGAAAAAAAGACCTTGAAGAGGAACGCAAGCAGTTCCGCGAATTCACCCAGCTGGTCAGTGAGCTTGGAACGTCTCTCAACGGCTTGAGAAATCCTTCGGACTTCAGAAAACTTAAAATTGACAGCAGCAATCCCGACATCGTTGATGGAACAGTTGATAATCTTGCTGTGCCCGGAAGCTATGAACTGGAAATCATGCATCTGGCAAAATCCCAGAAGCTGTTGGCTGAGGCCTTTCCCGACAAAGACGAAACGTCGGTCGGATTCGGTTACATGACCATCGAGTTGGACGATGGACAGAAATTCGACATCGACATCGACCCGGATGCTTCGACTCTTCAGGATGTTGCCAAGCAAATCAACGAGGCGAACGCAGGCTGCAAGGCGGTTATTCTCAATACCAAAGAAAATCTTGAGAATCCCGATTTGGATTCCTATCGTCTGCTGGTGATTTCAGACAAATCCGGCAAAACCGGCAAGATTTACGTCGACCCCGACACCACTTATCTCGAGTTCAAAGAACAAATGACGGGCCGCAATCTCGAGATGTTGTTTGAAGATGTGCCAGTGTTTGATGACGACAACAGTGTCGAAGGGTTGCTTCCAGGCTTGGTGATCAATGCAAAGCGGGCAGAACCCGGCACCAAGATCACACTCAAAATCGATTTTGACATCGACAGGACCCTTGAGTCCATCGATTCCTTCGTCGCATCCTACAACAAGGTGTCCGAGTACATAGACAAACAGTTCCAGGTCAACCCGGCGACCAACAAAGCAGGGACATTGTCAAAAGACAACACACTGAAACAACTGCAGCGTAACTTGCAGTCGGCTCTACAGTACCAAGGTAACGGGAAATTTCGCAATCTCGCCGAAATTGGGATCACAAGCGACCCAAAAACCGGTGCACTGAAAATTGACGCCACTAAAGTGAAGAAAGCCCTGGCCGATGATTACCAAGGTGTTGCCGAGCTCTTTGTTCAAACAGAAAGAGGAGCAGGCTTCGGCACTCGAATGAGTGATTCGGTCCGCAATGCTCAGAACCAGCAGACGGGCGCGATCGGATCCAAGGAACGCGAATACAAGCGGACCCTGAATTCATTCGATGATGATATCGCTCGGAAGGAACGCGCAGCTGCGCAACGGGCCGAGGGTATCAAGCGGAAGTTTGCGGCTTTGGAAGGTTTGATTAACGGAATGAATTCTCAGGGACAGGCGATAGCAGCGCGTCTGGGAGTTCAATCGGGGCCTTTGCCGGGGCTGAGCTGAGGTGACGTAGTCGAAGCATGCGGCAGTGATTGGGGAGAGTGAGCGAATATGCAGAACAACCCTTACCGAGCGTATCAGAAAACTCAGGTGACCACCGCGAAGCCTGAGAAAGTGCTGTTGATGCTCTATGAGGGAGCCATCAAGTTCAACAAGCTTGCCATCCTCAAAATGAAAGAAAAGAACGTTGCCGAGAAGGGCAAGAACATCAGCAAGACGCTTGCGATTGTTTCTGAGCTGATGAACACACTCGACCATGAGAAGGGTGGCCAACTGGCAGCCGACCTTGAGAATCTTTACATGTTCATCATGGACAAGTTGATTGAAGCAAACATGCACAACAAGATTGAAGAGCTTGAAGTGGTAGAGCGACTGTTGACGACTCTCTACACAGCTTGGCAGGATGTGGTGAACAACCCCCGCCCCGATGGAGTGCCAAGTCCAACATTGCAGCCAGAACTCAACGCACTTTATCAGCAGTCACATGCCGCCGCCAACGGCAGGAAATGAAGCCTTCGAAAGCTTCGTCTGAATTGACTTTAGCCGTTTGGACTTCCGCTCTGGACTTCGCTGGTTTGTGATTTATTCTGTCGCTTTTTGTTGTCGCTGTTGCGTTTGTCGAAGCGATACACATATTCACCGGGTTGTACGTAACCGAATTCTTCCTTGAGAAATCGAATCTGCTCAGCCGGATTTGATTTGAGAAGTTTTATTTTTTCTTCAAGCAACTGGTTTTCGACTTTGAGTCGCATGTTGACGTCAACAAGGATGTTCTTTTTGTTGACCAACTCAAGGTAATTGGAAATTCCGGCTTGTCCCGAGGCCATCGACATCAACAAAGCCCACAGTGCAACCACCAACGTCCAGCGGACAGTCAGTTGGAATCTGCGTGATGTGAGTTTTCCGTCGAGCAAAGCCATTGGCCGCATCCAGTCGTGTTGGACGATTCTCATTGCGGAGCTCAAATTTCCTGGTGCAATTTCGCACCGGGAAATTTCAGTCTCCTGCAAAATCCTATCATGCAGCCTAAACGGGGTGTTGAGCGCTGTGCGGAAGAGATTTGCCGACAATCGACTGACGG